>CACXDP010000272.1 GCA_902766445.1 uncultured Coriobacteriaceae bacterium | reverse complement strand
CGACTTCTTCTCCATCGGCACCAACGACCTCATCGGCTACACCATGTGCGCCGACCGTGGCCAGGACAAGGTCGCCTACCTCTACAACCCGTATCAGCCGGCCGTCCTGCGCTCGCTGCAGCGCATCATCGGCGAGGGCGTCAAGGCTGGCATCATGGTCGGCATGTGCGGCGAGGCTGCTGCCGATCCTCTGATGGTACCCGTGCTTCTGTCGTTCGGCCTCACCGAGTTCTCGGTATCCGCGCCGTCGATTCTGCGCACGCGTCGCACCGTCTCCCGTTGGACCATCGCTGAGGCTGACGAGCTGGTCGAGAAGATCATGAAGCTCAAGACCTCCGCAGAGGTTCGCGCTGCTCTTCAGGCTGCTGCTCGCTAAGACAGCACCTCAAGCATCTGAGGGGGCGTCCCATTTGATTGGGACGCCCTTTCTTTGTTTCGAGTGATAAACATATATTCGCGGTTTCGCTATAGCGTGTTAGACTTCATGCGTTTTGTCACCGTATAGGGGAGTTACACACATGAAGAAGCTCATTTTGTCGGTTATGGCAATCACCTTCGCGGCATTAGTGCTTGTCGGTTGCGGCAGCGGAAGCTCATCCGACGGCGCCACGGCCGAGGATACTGCCACCACCGAAAAGACCACTGTTGACTACGGCGAGGGATTCGTCTTTAAGCACGGCTTTGACAAGGACTTTCCGCCGTATTCATATATCGACGACAACGGAGAGACCACGGGCTTTGATGTGGAGCTTGCACAGGCTGTGTGCGAACTCAACGGTTGGGAGTATCAGCCGGTCCCTGTGAACTGGGATTCGAAGGATCTCGAGCTCAACTCCGGTAGCTGCGACTGCATCTGGTCCGGCTTCACGAAGAGCCCCGCACGCGAGGCAGCGTATTGCTGGAGCGAGCCATACTCCATCAACACGCAGATGATCATGGTGCTCGAGGATTCCGAGATCAAGACTCTTGATGACCTCGCTGGCAAGAAGGTCGGCGTTCAGATTGGTACTTCCGCCCTTGACATGCTTGAAACACCCAAGGAAGAGGGCGGCTGCAAGGAACTCGCTGATACCTTTGGCTCTGTTGAGTCCATGGACACCTATACTAATGCGGTAGCAGAGCTGAAGGCCGGCGCCATCGATGCCATCGCCATCGACGTGACTACGGGCAACTTCCAGATGAGCAAGCAAAAGGGTCTGAAGTACCTCGACGAGAAGCTTGGCGACGAAGTATATGCCATCGGTTTCCGCACTGATGACACGGAGCTACGCGATAAGGTCAACGAGGCGTTGTCCACGCTTGCAGAAAACGGCAAGATGGACGAAATCGGCAAGAAGTACGAGGATATTTACGACAGCCTCTCTATGATTTAGGAAAAGGGTTTAGGTATGCAGTGCCGCGCCGTTGGGGCTCCAAGTTCCTTCGGCGCGGTTACGCTTTTTGACGGTTCTGAGGGAGAAATGCCATGACGTTAGAAACCATGATAATCACCATGTCGTCCGGCATGTTAGAGGCCATAAAGATATTTACCTTGACACTCGCCGGTGCACTGCCGTTTGGCATGGTCATTGCGTTGCTCAAGAAGTCACGTTTTTTCGTCATTAGAGCAATTGTCAGTGCATACATATCGGTCATACGAGGAACGCCGCTGATGCTTCAGCTATTGGCATGGTACTTCGGACCATACTATCTCTTTGGTTTCAACATCGGGAATTGGCGTTTCCCTGCACTCATAATGGGCTTTATATGTAACTATTCAGCGTATTTCGCAGAAATCTATCGCGGTGGCATAGAGTCGATTCCAGTTGGCCAGTACGAAGCCGCTGAGGTACTGGGCTATACTCCGGCACAGACGTTCAATCGCATCATTCTGCCACAGGTCATAAAGCGCATCATGCCTGCGGTGACAAATGAGATCATCACGTTGGTCAAGGATACGTCCCTGGCATTCAGCTTGGCATATGCGGAGGTCTTTAGCTTGGCAAAGCAGATATCGGCGTCACAGGCCTCATTCACGCCGTTCGTCATCGCGGGCACTTTTTACTTCGTCGCCAACTACGTCGTTGAATTCATATTGAAGCGCATTGAGAAGTCCATGGACTACTACAAGTAGGGGAGCACGAGTATGATCTTGCAGATGAATAACATCCAGAAGCAGTTTGACGGCCTCGAGGTGCTCAAGGACATCAGCTTTGGCGTAGACAGTGGCGAAGTGGTGAGCATCATCGGGCCCTCAGGTTCCGGAAAGTCAACGCTGCTGAGGTGTGCAACCTTCCTAGAGACCATCGACGGTGGCGAGATTCAATACATGGGCGAAAAGGCGGTTCATACTGATGAATCAGGACGCACCGTATACGTGAATCAAAAAGAACTCAGGCGCTTCAGAAGCTACTATGGCCTCGTGTTCCAACAGTTCAATCTCTTTCCGCACTATAGCATTCTACGCAACCTCATCGATGCGCCCATGGTGACGCAACATCGCAGCAGGGAAGAGGCCACCGAGACGGCAATGGATCTGCTGACAAAGATGGGCATTGCCGACAAGGCTGACGCATATCCGTTCCAGCTTTCCGGTGGCCAGCAACAACGTGTGGCGATTGCGCGCGCACTCGCCATGAAGCCTGAGATACTCTTCTTTGACGAGCCGACATCGGCGCTTGATCCGGAGCTGACTGGTGAGGTGCTAAAGGTAATCCGTCAGCTTGCAGAGGAAAACATGACCATGGTGGTCGTCACGCACGAGATGGCCTTCGCAAAAGCAGTCAGCAACCGAGTCCTCTTCATGGCTGGAGGCGTCGTGGTGGAGCAGGGGACGCCCGAGCAAGTCTTTGACAACCCGCAAGAGGAGCGTACGAAGCAGTTCCTACGGGTCTTTGAGAGGTAAACATGCGTTATCGAATCCTTGACCCCACAGGCAACATAACGGCGCTCGTGGAGGACGAGGTGCCCGTAGACGCTCAACCGTCTGTCGCCTCAGCGATCATGCGGGAGCATCCCGAGGTGGAGCAGGTCGGATTCGTGCGGTATACGGGAACTCCCGAGCTGCGAATGGCGGGCGGGGAGTTTTGCGGCAATGCCTCCATGTGCGCTGCGGCTCTGTATGCGGAAACCGTGATGCCTGACGCGCGATCAGTCACCCTCAACGCGTCCGGTTCAACCGAGCCAGTATTGGTACGACTG
>CACXDP010000271.1 GCA_902766445.1 uncultured Coriobacteriaceae bacterium | reverse complement strand
TGTCCCGCTTCGCGGGACAAACGCCCCCGTCCCCCCTGTCCTCGCCCCCGTCCCCCCTGTCCTCAAATGAAGCTCGCAATCTCGTCGAAGCGAGCTTCGGCCTCGTGGCGACCTTGGAGGTAGAGGTCGAGGAGGGGACCGCCTGAGTGCTCGTTTGGCGCGACGGTGACGGGCTTCTGGGGCATGACGACCAGGGCCTTTCCAGATCGCTCCAGCTCCCAGATACGCTCGCGCTGGGCCATGTACCGCTCGGCACGTGTGCGCAGCGCCTCTGCGTACTGCGGATAATCATTGTAACGACGACTAAAGAGGGCCGCGCTTTCGAGCTTCTTGCTCTTCACATAGTCACGCTGGCGTGTGAGCACGACTATTGCGCGCTCGGCGGGCTCATAGTCCTCCACACCTTCTACCTCGGCCAGGCCAAGAGCCATCTCGAGCGGGACGGAGTTGGCAGTTCCGCCGTCGAGGTACAGTCTCCCATCGATCTCGACTGGTGTCGAAACGAGCGGGAGCGATGAGGAGGCGCGAATCATGTCCACATCATCAGGCAGCGAGCGCACCTCGAAGTAGCGAGCCAAGCCGAGCTCTATGTCGCTCGCTACAGCAAACATGCGGGTCTTGTTGGCGTTGAATGTCTCGATGTCGCAGGGATCCAGCTCGTCTTGCACCGTGTGGTATAGGAAGTCCCCACCCACGATGCTTCCCGTCGTCGCGAGGGAAAAGAACGACATCAGTCGCCGGTCATCGCGAAACGAAAGCATAATGCGGATGGTTCGCCCAATCTGGTGCGAGAGGAAGCTCGTGGCGGCAAGGGCTCCGGCCGAGACGCCCCACACGCTTTCGAAATCGTATACGCCACGCTCCATCAGCACGTCGAGGACACCCGCCGTAAAGACGCCCCGATATCCTCCGCCCTCCAGAACCAATGCCGTGCCCATAGGTGCCTCCCTGTCCTGACTCCGTCTTGTCTGCTCTTCTCTATGGTAGCGCTTGGATTCCGGGGTGGCTGCTGCTACAGTCTAAAAACGGACGTTTGCGATACGAGAGGACCCACCATGGCAACCACCGTTTGCATCCATGCCCCTAGCGACCACCTGCACAGACGTGAGGTGCGCGTAGCCGACGCGCATCTTGCGGCCGTGCTTGCAGGAGAGGAGCGCCTCCTCTTTGACGGCGGGATGGGAACGATGCTTCAGGCGGTGGGCTTGGAGGCGGGGGAGGCGCCCGAGCTCTTGTGCCTTACGGAGCCGCAAAAGATTCGGGCGATTCACGAGGCGTACGTCAACGCCGGCAGTGAGGTTGTAACGACGAATACCTTTGGTGCGAATGCGCGCAAGCTTGCTGAGGCAGCCCACGTGCAGGGATTGGTGCGCATTCCCACGGTCGCGCAAGTCTTCGAGGCTGCGATTGCGTGCGCCCGTGCGGCTCATCCGCGCTATGTGGCGGCAGACATCGGGCCAACGGGATCCCTGCTTCGTCCTTTGGGTACCATGAGCTTCGACGAAGCATATGACCTCTTTGCCGAGCAGGTACGAGCGGCTGATGCTGCCGGGGCAGACCTATTCGTCATCGAGACCATGGCCGACCTGCTCGAAGCCAAGGCTGCCGTGCTTGCCGCCAAGGAGAACTCCGACCTACCGGTATTTTGCACCATGACCTTCGGCGAAGACGGTCGCACCTTCCTAGGCACGACGCCCGAGGTCGCAGCCGTGACGTTGGGAGCGCTCGGCGTGGACGTACTCGGCATCAACTGCTCGCTGGGGCCGGCTGACCTGGCGCCGCTCGTGGAGCAGATGCTTGTGTGGTCGCGCCGACCCGTCATGGTGCAAGCAAACGCGGGGCTGCCTCGTGTGGTGGACGGCCAGACGATCTATGACATCGGGCCAGAGGAGTACTGCGTGGCAGTTGCCTCCATGCTCGGGGCAGGCGTTACCGTGGTGGGCGGTTGTTGCGGAACGACGCCGGCCTATATCGCGGGGGAGCGTGCCTTGCTTGACAATGCGGGAGCGCTGCCCATGAGTACGCAGCTGGGCGGATTGTTCTCTGAGAGGAGAGGTCGCACCGATAGTGGGGAGGGCGCCCCGTTCGTTGTCACGAGTGCCCAGCAGCTCTGTGCGCTACGTCCCGGCGACGTGGGGGTCATCGGCGAACGCATCAATCCCACGGGCAAGAAGCGCCTCAAGGAGGCGCTGCGCACGAGCAACTACGACTACATCATGGGTGAGGCGCTCGCGCAGGAGCAGGCCGGGGCGCAGATACTCGATGTCAATGCTGGCCTGCCAGAAATCGACGAGCCTGCCACGCTCGTGCGCCTCGTCGAGGATCTGCAAGGCGTCACCACGCTGCCCCTGCAGATTGACTCTGCCGATCCCCTAGCCATCGAGGCGGCTGTGCGCATCTACCCCGGCAAGCCCATCATCAACAGCTGCAATGGCAAGCAAGAGGTTCTTGACGCCGTGCTGCCCATCGCCGCTCATTATGGTTGCGCTATCGTGGGTCTCGCGCTCGACGAAGACGGCATTCCACCGACCGCCGAGGGGCGACTCAACGTGGCCCGTCGCATCGTGACAGCATGCGACGCATGGGGCATCCCGCGCGAAGACGTGCTGATTGACTGTCTCACTATGGCCGTCTCGACCAATCAGGATGCCGCACGTGCGATCCTCGGGGCGTTGCGCCTGGTGAAGGCCGAGCTGCCCGGCGTGCGGACGGTGCTTGGCGTGAGCAACATAAGTTTTGGCCTACCCTTCCGCGAGCTCCTCAACGCGACCTTCCTGACGGCTGCCTTTGAGGCGGGGCTTGACCTGGCCATCATGAATCCGCTTTCGCAGCGATTCATGGACGCCGTCGCCGCATGGCGTGTGTTCAACGGCGAGGACCTGCGTGCCGAGCGCTACATCGCCGGCTATGCAGATCGCATCGAGCGAACCACTGCGCCAAGTGCCACACCCGCTGGGGGAGTGCCTTCCGGCGGCGCGTCTGGCCAGGGACTAACTCCGGGCGACCGAATCCGCGAGGCGGTGCTGCAGGGGCGGGGAGAGCCTGTGGCAAATGAGGTCCACGCGCTTCTCGCCGAAGGGGCTGAGCCGTTGGGCCTCGTGAACGACGTACTCATACCAGCGCTCGACGAAGTGGGCGTGCGCTTCGAGAAGGGAAGCTTCTTTCTCCCGCAGCTCATGGCGTCAGCCGAGGCGGCCAAGGCGGGGTTTGCCGCCATTCGTGAGGCTGCTCCGGCCGGAGACGTGCCCACAAAGGAAGCGATTGCCCTCTGTACGGTGAAGGGCGACATCCATGACATAGGCAAAAACATCGTCAAGATGCTGCTCGAGAACTACGGCTATCAGATACACGACCTGGGACGCGACGTTGACCCGCAGATGCTAGTGGACGAGGTCGTGCGCCATCACATCCAGCTGGCGGGTCTTAGTGCGCTCATGACGACTACCGTGCCGGCGATGGCCGAGACCATAGAGCTACTGCGCGAGAAGGCGCCGTGGTGCAAGGTAATGGTGGGAGGCGCGGTGCTCAACCCAGAGTATGCCCAGATGGTTGGTGCCGACTACTATGCCAAGGACGCCAGCGAGTCCGCGCGCATCGCCGCGGAGGTGCTGGGCTGAGAGAGGAAGAGAGGCCAACATGCCAAAGAGCAAGCTCATCAAGGACACCACGCGCGAGGAGCGCATCGCCATCGTTGCCAAGGGGCTTGATTGGTGCGGTGACGGGAGCTGCGAGATGTGTAGTGGTTGCAGCTTGGGGGCACCGCGAATCGAGGCCATGTACCAGCCCTACATAGACGGCGAACTTGAGCTGGCTGAGATCAACATGTTGCACGCCGCGACCAAGTACGCGCACGGGTAGGTATTCGCCGCCAACCGATGCGTTCGATGCGTGTGCATCGCATTGCGCTAACCTATATCCAACTGTATCTCCGACTATAAGGAGGCGCGCATGCCCGCCAAGCCCGCTGCACCCATTGATGTGACTACCACCCCTGCGTGGAAAGCTCTCGCTGCCCACTATGCGAAGCTTCAGGAAGAGGGAATCAGCCTCAAGGATTGGTTCGCGAACGACCCGGAGCGCGTCGAGCGCCTCTCCTATGACCTCTCCGATTTGCACTTCGACCTCTCGAAGAACCTCATCACTGACGAGACCATCCAGCTGCTGGTCCAGCTTGCGCGCGAGGTGGGCATCGAGGAGCGTCGTGACGCGATGTATGCCGGTGAGCACATCAATCCCACCGAGGATCGCGCCGTTTTCCATACCGGTCTGCGCCGTCCGAAGTCCGACATTGGTAAGTTTATCGTCGACGGCCGCGATGCCATCGCCGATGTGCATGAGGTTCTTGACCGCATGTATGCCTTCGCCGATCGCGTGCGTTCCGGTGAATGGAAGGGTGTCACGGGGAAGGCCATCGAGAACGTCGTTTCCATCGGTATCGGCGGTTCCGACCTCGGCCCCGTCATGATCTACGAGGCGCTCAAGGCCAAGCTCGATGGTCCTGCGTGCCGTTTCGTTTCCAACATCGACCCCAACGACATCGCCGAGAAGGTCAAGGGCCTCGACCCCGAGACCACCCTCATGATCGTTGTATCAAAGACCTTC
>CACXDP010000270.1 GCA_902766445.1 uncultured Coriobacteriaceae bacterium | reverse complement strand
GAGGAAGGAAATGTAGGCCTCCACCGAGTTCTCAGAGGCGTCAGGGGCTCCACCCCAAACGTTTTCGAGCAAGTCGCGTTTCGAGACAACACGCGCAGTCGAGACCATCAGAAGCTTCATGACCTCAAACTCCTTGCCGCTGAGGTGTACCGAGTGAGAGTCACATTTGAGGTCGTGCGTCGTGAGGTCGAGGATAAGGTCCCCAAACGTCATCTCCTCAATGATGACCTCACCCGTGCGGCGGGTCAGCGCGCGCAGGCGCGCGAGGAGCTCCGCAGACTCGAAAGGCTTGATCATGTAGTCATCTGCGCCTGCGTCGAGGCCTGCGACCTTGTCCTCCGTCGATGTGCGTGCCGTGAGCATGAGTACGGGGGTCGAGATTCCCGACTTCCGTAATTCCCGTACCAATTCGAGGCCGTCAAGGCCTGGAAGCATGACATCGAGTACGATGGCATCATAGTTACCCGTCTTGGCCATCGATAGGCCAGTCGGCCCGTCGTAGGTCACGTCGGCGCGCGTGCCCTCGTCGGCGAGAATCTGACAGATGGCATCAGCCAGATTGCGCTCGTCTTCAACTACTAGTGCATTCATGGGCATCCCTTTCCCAATATGGGCACCTTCCCCAAGGAGCCGTTAAACTAAATTAATATTATAGCTACCTGCAAATGAAGGGTGTGAGATTTCGGTTTTTCTTTTTACATTTGCTACATGCGGGAAGGCTAATCCACAAAAACTGCACGTAATTATCCGCGACAAAAGGTTACTATTAAGCACTGTTTGTATGGCTTGGCGACGCAGCCGCACCAATTCTCATCCGCGTCGCATGTACGAAGGAGCTTTCATTGGCAGTTAAGATTCGTCTGGCACGCCATGGTGCCAAGAAGCGCCCGTTCTACCGCGTCGTCGTTGCCGACGGGCGCATGCCTCGTGACGGCCGCTACATCGAGCTGGTTGGTCGCTACAACCCCATTTCCGACCCCAAGCTCATCGACATCGACCTCGAGCGCGTGGATGCTTGGATTGCCCAAGGCGCGCAGCCGACCAACGCGGTTGCTCACCTCATCGCGATTGCTCGTGGCGAGAAGCCTCTTCCTGACAAGAAGAACAAGCTCTCCAAGAAGGCTGCCGCCAAGGCAGCGAGTGCGGAGTAGCCGTGTCTGTCTCTGAGGCAGAGCAGGACGCTGTCGTGGAAGAGATGCCATCTGACAAGGTGGCGGATCTCGTCGAATACATCGTATGCGGTCTCGTCGATGACGAGGAAGCCGTGTCGATGGATGTGACCGATGGCGATGATGGCTCTGTGATCGAGATTTCCTGTGCCGAGGCCGATACCGGCAGGATTATCGGTCGGCGAGGAAGGACGATTAAGGCCATACGTACGCTTGCGCGAGCCTTGGGCCAACGTGTGGGCACCTCTATCGAGGTCGAGGTGTTGGGATAGTAGCCTTGTCATCTGCTAGAGCGTATCGCACGATAGCGAGTGTCATAAAGACACATGGACGCCGAGGGGAGGTCGTTGTTGCAGCGCGACGCGGCCTCCCTTGTTTGGTCAGGGAGGGCCTCGAGCTGGTGCTCGTACCGCCGACCTTGAAAGGACCGCGGCGATTTGTGGTCACGTCCTGTACCGGTGAGGGCGACACGAGGCTCGTCGCCTTCAAAGGCGTGTCTGATTTAGCAGCCGCATCCCCCCTGGTTGGACGGCACGCCTTGGCGCGTGTGAGCGATTTGGGTGAGGACTTCCTGCTCAAGGATGCCTACGCCCTTATGGGTCGAGAGGTCATTGACGAATCGCTTGGGTCGCTCGGGACGATCGAGGAGGTCATGCGTGGCCCCGCAAACGACATATGGGTCGTACGGGGCTCGCGGGGGGAGGTCTTGGTGCCGGTTGTTGACCACATGGTGCTCGACGCTTCGGGCGAGGGGGCCATACGTGTGGATTTGCCACATGGGATCCTGATGGGAGACGATGCGTCATGATGCGCTTTGAGGCTCTGACGGTTTTTCCCGAGATGTTCGAGCCGTATCTCTCGACGTCCATCATGGGACGTGCCCGTTCGCGGGGCGTCTTTTCTTTCGAGGCGCATGACCTTAGATGTTGGACGCACGATCGTCATCATACAGTGGATGACGCTCCATTCGGTGGTGGGCAGGGCATGCTCATGAAGTGCGAACCTTTCTTTGAGGCGATTCGAGACCTCTCGGAGAGGGGCGAAGAGCGTCCCCATGTGGTGTTCTTCTCCCCGTGCGGTAGGCGCTACGACCAAGCAGCGGCACGTCGTCTCTCTCAAATGCGCAGGGTGCTTTTGGTGTGCGCCCGCTACGAAGGCGTGGACGAACGTGCGCTAGAGCTAGCGGACGAGGTTATTTCCATGGGCGACTATGTGCTGACAGGTGGCGAGCTGGCGGCGCTTGCCGTCATCGACTCCTGTGTGAGATTGTTGCCCGGCGCCTTGGGAGACGAGATGAGCGCGTGGGACGAGTCGTTCTCGGAGGGGCTGCTCGAGTACGCGCAGTACACGAGACCGGCTGACTTTGAGGGCAGATGCGTCCCCGAAGTCCTTCTCTCGGGCAATCACGCCGCTATAGCCGCATGGCGCAGGCGTAGTGCCGTGGAACGGACGGCACGATGGAGGCCGGATCTCCTGGAGAAGGTTGAACTGAGCGAAGACGAGCTGACGCTAGTGAAGCGTGTCAAGGAGCAGGGGGAGGGCGATTGAGATGAGTGACGAAGTGGAGACGGTTGAGCAGGAGCC
This sequence comes from uncultured Coriobacteriaceae bacterium, assembly GCA_902766445.1. Lineage (GTDB taxonomy): Bacteria > Actinomycetota > Coriobacteriia > Coriobacteriales > Atopobiaceae > RUG440. The sequence continues at coordinate 5,854 of CACXDP010000270.1, read as the reverse complement.
ATCGCTTGCCGGGAATTCGCTGCCAGCCCATCCAGCGCATGGTGAGCTTCCTGGTGAGCAGGAGCCATCGCTTGCCCGCAATTTGCTGGGTTGGCTGGTATGGATTGCCGGAGCAGTGGCGCTTGCCATCGTTATACGGATGTTTGTGGGAGAGGCCTACGTCGTTCCCACCGGCTCGATGCTCGAGACCATCCAGCTTAATGACCGCCTTTGGGGAGAAAAGCTCAGCTATCACTTCCGTTTGCCTGAGCAGGGCGAGGTCGTTATGTTCAACAGTCCCGTCGGGGATGGCAACACGCTCGTCAAGCGCGTAATCGCCGTCGGTGGACAGACGATCGACTTGGTGGACGGTCATGTGGAGGTTGACGGCAAGCCCTTGGACGAACCCTATGTGGGGGGCAAGGAGTCGTGGCCTTTGGCCGAGCAGCTCGATTCTGTTGGCCACATCAGCTATCCCTACACAGTGCCAGACGAGTGCGTGTGGGTCATGGGCGACAACCGCACCAACTCGCGTGACTCGCGCTACTTCGGACCTGTTTCCGTTTCGGAGATCACTGCGCGCGCGGTGTGTACGTTCTGGCCTCCTGATGACTTTCGCTCGTTCTGATTACTGGTTACCTATGGTTTAAAGCGGCGCGTGACGATTCCTCCCTTCGGGGATGGCCGTCACGTGCGTACGACACGATTATAAGGAGGAGTTTTCGAGGCATGGCAGACCTGACCTTTCAAGACATGATTCTCAAGCTCACGCAGTATTGGGCGGAGCAAGGGTGCACCGTCATGCAGCCCTATGACTCGGAGGTGGGCGCAGGAACGTTCCACACCGCCACGACGCTGCGCAGCTTGGGTCCCGCCGCATGGCGTACCTGCTACCCACAGCCGTGCCGCAGGCCGGCCGACGGGCGCTATGGGGAGAATCCCAACCGCATGCAGCACTATTACCAGTTCCAGGTAATCGTCAAGCCGTGTCCGGCTGACAGCCAGGAGCTGTACCTGGATTCGCTCAAGGCCATCGGTCTTGACCCAGCCGAGCATGACGTGCGCTTCGTCGAGGATGACTGGGAGAGCCCGACGCTCGGTGCCTGGGGCCTTGGCTGGGAGGTGTGGCTCGACGGCATGGAGGTCACGCAGTACACCTATTTCCAGCAAGTCGGTGGCATTGAGGTCGACCCAGTGCCCGTCGAGATCACCTACGGCCTCGAGCGCATCGCCATGTACATCCAGGGCGTGGACTCGGTCTACGACCTCGTGTGGTCCTACCTGCCTGATGGTAGTCCCATGACCTATGGTGACGTCTTCCACGAGAACGAGTACGAATTCAGCTGCTACAACTTTGAGGTTGCCGACATCGATCTCATGCGGCGAAAGTTCGACGAGTACGAGGCGGAGTGTCACAGCTGCCTCGAGGCGAAGCTGCCTCTGCCTGCCTACGACTGCGTGATGAAATGCAGCCACGCGTTCAACATCCTCGACGCGCGTGGTGCCATCTCTGCGACCGAGCGCGCAAACTACATCCTGCGCGTGCGTGACGTCGCCAAGGCTTGCTGTGAGGCATATCTGGAGCTGGTCGCCACGCGTGATGACGCAAAGAAGGGGGAGGTGGCATAGATGGCCGATAGGCTTGACTTCCTGCTCGAGATTGGTACCGAGGAGATGCCGTCCCGACCGCTGATGAATGCCCAGACCCAGCTTGAGAAGCTCGTGGCAAAGGGTCTTGATGACGCAGGGCTTGCGCATGGCGAGGTCCGGACGCTCTCGACACCGCGCCGTCTAGCCGTGATGGTTGACGATTGTGCGACGGCTACCGAGGAGATTCGTGAGGTGATGCGCGGGCCCAAGGCCCAGATTGCCTTCGACGCCGAGGGTAATCCCACTCGTGCGGCTCAAGGTTTCGCGCGCAAGATGAGCACGACGCCTGAGGCCCTCGTTCGCCGCATGGAGAAGGACGGCAATGAGTATGTGTTTGCCGAGCGCTTTGTCCCCTCGGTTCCTGCCACGAAGCTGCTCTCCGAGCTCTGCGAGCGTACCATCGCCGGTATCCAGTGGCCCAACTATCGCAGCCAGCGATGGGGGAGCGAGCACCAGACTTTCGTTCGTCCCATCCGCTGGATCTGTGCCCTACTCGGCGATGAGGTCGTGCCCGTAACGTATGCCGACGTGACGAGCGGGCGTACGACACGCGGTCATCGCGTGCTCGGACCTGGCGAGCATGAAGTCGCGACACCCGATGCGTATGTGCAGGTGTTGCGCGATGCGTTCGTACTAGGCGAGCGTGAGCGTGCAGAGGTCATTCGCGAGGGCATCGCAGAGCTTGAGGCGGAGCGTGGCGGTGCCCGCGTAGACGCGCCCAAGGCCGTCTTTGACGAGGTCGTGAACCTCTGCGAGTGGCCAACGATCGTGGTGGGCAAGTTCGATGAGGAATTCCTCGCCGTGCCGCAGGAGATTATCGTCGAGGCCATGCTCACGCATCAGCGCTACTTCCCGATCTATGCCGCAGACGGTAAGCTCACGCGCGAGTTCGTAATCGTGAGCAACGCCGACCCGCGGGTCAACGACACCGTCCGGGCAGGCAACGAGCGCGTCGTACGTCCGCGCCTCGACGATGCGAAGTTCTTCTACGACGAGGACCTCAAGGTCGGTCTCGATGCGTTCAGGGAGCGCCTGGGCAACGTCGTCTTCCAAAAGAAGCTCGGTACGGTGCTGCAGAAGTCCGAGCGCATGGAGCGCATCGCCGCACTTGTCGCTGAGCAGACTGGTGAGGGCGAGGACGTGGTCGTCGACGCCGCTCGCGCGGCGCACCTGGCCAAGGCTGACCTCGTGAGCCAGGCCGTAGTTGAGTTCACCAGCCAGCAAGGCGTGATGGGCGGCTACTATGCAAAGGCACAAGGCGAGAGTGAGCGTGTGGCGCAAGCCATCTCCGAGCACTATCGTCCTCGCTTCGCGGGTGACGTTCTGCCCACCACGACAGTTGGCAAGGCTGTTGCTGTAGCGGACAAGCTTGACACCATCTGTGGCATGTTTGCCATCGACGAGCCTCCTACCGGTTCGGCAGATCCCTTTGCGGTGCGTCGTAGCGCAATCGGCGTCATCAACATGCTGCGCACAATCCCCGCAACTTCGCTGCCAGCCCTGATTGCTGAGTCGCTTGAGGCATATGCTGCGCAAGGCTTGGAGTTTGACCATGAGCAGACGCTGGAGAAGGTTGCCGCGTACTTCATCGGTCGTTTGAGCGCCATCGCGCGCGAAGAGGGGGCAGACGCTGACACCATCAAGGCTGTGGCGGATACCGGTATCTGCGATCCTGCCGCATTCCTCAATCGTGTCGCGGCGCTGGAGCGAGCCCGTCGAAACCAGCGCGAGGTGTTCGACGACCTTGCGACCGCCTATGCCCGCGCGAGCCACCTCGCTGATGCCTCGCTCGGAATCAGCGTGGACGAGACGATGCTCGGTGGTGCAGAGCGTGCTCTTCTCGATGCCGTCAACGAGGGCTCCGCTGCTGTGCAGGAAGCAATCGTCGCGGGAGAGCTTGACGACGCTCTGGCTGCACTCGCACGACTGCGCGAGCCGATCGATCGCTTCTTTGCGGACGTTCTGGTCATGGACGAAGACAGGGACGTGCGCGAGAACCGCCTTCGCCTGCTGAACCGCTTCGAGAGCGCGTTCTCGGGTGTGGCAAACATCGGAGCAATGGCAAAGAAGAAGTAGCAGCTGATGATGCGTTTCGCGGATTGTGGAGAAAGCGTCGAAATAGTGCTCTCGCCGAACTTAAAGCGCCAATCAGCCGCTTGAGAGGTGACGCGCCCTTGAGTTGGGTGCAAACTGTCCCTAATGTTGTTTGAGGCTATCTAAGGTGTCGATCATAAGGGTCGCGCGCAAACGAGAGGAGAAACAATGGCCACACTCGATTTGAGTACGGACGAGGTCGTCGAGGACGTCAAGCCTATCGTGCTCGTCATCTCCGATGCACGTGGTGATACCGCCTATGGCGTGGTTCTTGCGGCTGCGGCACAGTTCGATGAGGACGCGCTCGACGTTGCTCGCCTTCCCAACGCTAGGAACGTCCAGGATGTTTATACCTTCTTGGATGCTCAGGAGGAGGGTCGTCCCATTGCCGTCTTCCACACCTTCACCGACGAGCGTCTGCGCCGCGACGTACGTCACGCACTCATTAAGCGTGGCATTCCTTCCATTGACCTCCTTGGTCCTGCCGTGACGGTTCTCTCGGGCCTCACTGGCGAGGAGCCGTCCAACAAGGTCGGCGCCCTTCGCGATCGTCTGGCTTCCGAGTAGCCTACAGTTACGCAAACCGCAACGCCCCTTGGTGTCTATGCACCGGGGGGCGTTTCTCATGGCTCTTTCAGCAGTGTTTGAAAACCGCAGCGGCGATATAAACGCCGCTCTCTTAGTTGTGTCTAGCAGTGCAGGATGCAGCTTTCACCGTAATGGGGCAAAAGCGAGTCGTGTGTGAGGAACGTAAGACCCTCCGTCTTTGCCTGTGCTATGAGAACACGGTCAAAGGGGTCATTGTGTCGAGGTGCCTCCGGAGGGCGTCTCAACGACTTTATCGCAAAAATATGCTCCGCATTGATGGATAGCTGCGTAAACCCAGTTGCATCGCACAGTTCAACGAAGCGTTCCTCGGGCATGGGCATGTTCGTTGGATTAATGGCGTGTTTGATTGCCACCTCCCATACGGAAGCGATGCTGTAAAAGATGGCGTTGCTTCCTGACTCGAGCAAAGCACGAGCCTTGTCGGACAACCTGTCGCTCTGGGCGATTGCCCACAGAGCGATGTGAGTGTCTATAAGGATTCTCATGATGACACCCCAAAGAGATCTGCCACCACTCCGTTATCTACGTCGATGTTTTCGGGGATGCTGTACTCTCCGTCTGCAAGCCCGAGTGTCCTCGGGGATGTCGGGGCTGGTACTCTCACTGAGAAGGGCAAAGCGTTTTCGGCAACGCTCTGACGGGCGAAAATACGTACTGCCTCGGCGAGTGACGTGCCCATGCGAGCGTAAAGAGCTTCTGCATCACGCTTGAGCCCCGCGTCCATCCTTACTTGCAAAACGGCGTCCATCGACATCTCTGTACCTCCGTTCAACGTCGTACGTTTGTAAGACGATTGTACTATAACGATTGCTGACATGTTGCCACCTCTGGAATGCGCGCAGGACACGCCAACGCGGGTCGGTCGAGGCTGCGTTGCGCGCGGGAATTGTTTGGGAGGATGGCAAGCCAACGTAAGGCGCGCAGCTTCTTTTGCCTGTGGGTTTTATGCCATATGTGCAAACGCGGGGCTTTGCGTCCCTGTGTTCTGCTAGTGTTGTGAAAGTTTTGGGGCGCGAAAGCGCCAAGGATCGCAAGTTAAGGAGTTGTACATGGCAGAAAAGCATGTGTATCGCTTCGGATTCGCCGCCGATGGCAAGACGAACGTCAGCGAAGTAGCTGGCGCTACCGTCGATGAGGCTAAGTGGATCACGGGCGGCAAGGGCGCTAACCTTGCTGAGATGGCTGCTCTGGGCCTTCCGGTGCCCGCAGGCTTCACCATCACTTGCCAGACCTGCGTCGAGTATTCGAATGCCGGCAACGTCTGGCCCGAGGGCGTTCTCGATGAGATTGATGAGTACCGCAAGGACCTCGAGGAGCGCATGGGCAAGAAGCTCGGCGACTCCGAGGACCCGCTGCTTGTCTCCGTCCGTTCCGGCGCTCCGTTCTCCATGCCTGGCATGATGGACACCGTCCTCAACCTTGGTCTCAACGATGACTCCGTACAGGGCCTCATCAAGCAGACCGGCAATGCCCGCTTTGCGTATGACTCCTATCGCCGTTTCGTCCAGATGTTCTCGGACGT
>CACXDP010000269.1 GCA_902766445.1 uncultured Coriobacteriaceae bacterium | reverse complement strand
CGACAAGGGCAACGTCGTCGTGGCCGACACCTCCTTCCACTACAACATCCCCGAGAAGGCCTGGCGCTACGCTCTGCCGCGCGACGTAGTGGACAAGCTTCACATCCGCAAGTACGGCGCACACGGTACCTCGCACCGCTACATCTGGCGTGCGGCCAAGGAATTCATCGGTGACGACATGCACAAGCTCGTGAGCTGCCACCTCGGCTCCGGCTCGTCGTTGTCCGCCATCCAGGACGGCAAGGACATGGACACCACGATGGGCCTGACGCCGCTCGACGGCCTCATCATGGGCACCCGTTGTGGCACCATCGACCCCGCCACGGTCTGCTACCTCGTGCGCGAGGGTGGCTATACCATCGACGAGGTCGACACCATGATGAACAAACAGTCGGGCCTGCTTGCCCTCTCCGGCATTAGCTCCGACTCACGCGACATCGAAGAGGGTGCAGACAACGGTGACGCAAACTGCCAGATGGCCTTCGACATGTTCTACTATCGCACGAGCCAGCTCGTCATGGAGATGGCTCAGGCCATGCACGGCTTCGACACCCTTGCCTTCAGCGCCGGCATCGGCGAGAACTCCGCGACCATGCGCATGGGCGTTGCCAAGGAGCTCGAGTGGATGGGCGTAAAGATCGACCCCGAAAAGAACGCCATCCGCTCCGGCGAGGTCCGCGATATCAGCGCAGCTGACTCGAAGATTCGCGTGCTCGTCGTTCCCACCAACGAGGAGTACATGATTGCCCTCGACGTCGCCGAGCTGCTTGGCTAGACCATTTGCGCCGTTGCATACTTTCCCGCAGTGGGATTGCAATCAAAAACAAGCCCGTCCCACACGAATTGGGGCGGGCTTGTTTCACATTCGTTTGTGTAGTATAGTACCATAATGTGTGCTATACACATTATGTGCTAAGGAGGTGTACCATGTCAGTTCGGATTCCGGTGGGCTACGAGTGCTTCGAAGAGATACGAAAAAAGGGAAGCTATTACGTAGACAAGACGGAACTGCTATGGGAGCTCCTCCATGACACCGAAAACAAAGTGACGCTCTTCACGCGCCCCCGCAGATTTGGCAAAACACTAAACATGTCCATGATACAGAGCTTTCTGGACGTGCGACGCACGAGCGCTGGACTGTTTGGGGGGCTTGAAATCGCAAAACACAATGAGTTCTGTAACGAGTGGATGAACACCCGACCGGTAATCTCCATTACCCTCAAGGATGCCGAGGGCTTGACGTTCCAAAGCGCCTTCGACATGCTCAAGACGACTGTGGCGGAGGTATGCCAAAGCGTTTCGTTCCTCGAGAACAATGATGCTGTCGACGTGTATGACGCTGAGGTTTTTCGGCGATTGCGGGGGAGTTGCGCGTCCGATGCTGAGGTGAAGGGATCATTGCGCACGCTCACGCGCATGATGGCGGTCACGTATGGACGTCCATGTGTCCTCTTGGTTGACGAGTACGACGTGCCTCTCGCTAAAGCTGCCGCAGAGAAGGAATGCGGTGAGTACTATTACCCGCAAATGCTCGAGGTCGTACGCGCCATGATGAGTTCGGCGCTCAAGACGAACGAGTACCTGGACTTCGCCGTCGTCACGGGTTGCCTACGCATGGCAAAGGAGTCCATCTTTACGGGCGTCAACAACTTCGCGTCGTACTCGGTCTTTGATGAGGAATTCTCGCGCTATTTTGGCTTCACGCAGGACGAGGTTGACGCGCTGCTTGATGCAGTTGGTGTCGTGGACAAACGAGGGACATTTGCTGATTGGTACGATGGCTACGTTTTTGGGCGTGAGAGGGTCTATTGCCCATGGGACGTAGTGAGCTATGCCGCCGCCCTCGCCAAGCAGCCTGATGCCAAGCCAAAGAACTATTGGCGCAACTCGAGTGGCAATGGCGTGGTTCGCGACCTTGCCGCTCGCGCCGACTTCGGAGTGAGGCGAAAGCTGGAGACGCTATTGAATGGCGACGCCGTAACGCAGATGGTTTCTGACCAACTTACGTACGACACCTTGTATCGAACGGAAGACGGCTTGTGGAGTACGCTCGTGATGACAGGCTATCTCACCAAGTCAAACCCATACGAGGACGGCAACCTCGTGGCGCTAAGAATTCCCAACAAGGAGGTAGCGGGTATCTTTGAGGAAGCCGTCGTCAGTCTCTTTAGAGAGACGCTCAATACGGATCGACAGCAAATCCTGATGAGTGCCCTATGGGCCAAGGACGAGCGTGGTGCAAGTGAGGCAATCTCCGACCTGTTGTGGGATACCATTAGCTATCACGACTACGGGGAGGATTACTACCATGCATTTCTTGCGGGCGTCTTTGTGGGGATGGGATACGAAGTGGAAAGCAACAAGGAGCACGGATTGGGACGACCCGACATCCTACTGACAGACCATCGCAATCGCCGAGCCCTCATAATCGAAGCAAAACGCTCGACGAGCGAAAAGCACATGGAGCGTGACTGCGCGAAGGCTCTTTCTCAGATTGCCGATACCAAGTACGCGGATGATCTCTGTGGATACCGACAGGTCATCTGCTATGGTGTGGCGTTTTATCAAAAGAGTGCCTTGGTGCGCGTTCAAGGCGATGCGGATGGCTTGTGAGGGACACTGAATCGTATGTGCCACCCTATCGAAAAGACGGCCCAAGGGACGCATCCCTTGGGCCGTTGACGTTGTCGTCAGCTATCGATGAGCTGCCTACAGCGGCTTCATGAAGAACGCGTACTCGGCCACGTCGCCCGCAGGCAGCAGGTCCATACCACGCTTGTGCTCAAAGACGTCGTCCTCGTCGGTGCCGGTGGCGGTGCCACGCCACGGCTCGATGGCGACGAACGGCGCGTCATTTGCAGCACTCCACACGCCGAGGTAGTCGAAGCCCTCGAAGTCAACCTGCATGCCGTGACCGGAGGGGCCAACCATCGAGACGGTACGCCCGGGCACGTCCTCAAAGATGAGCGTGTCCACGTCAAAGAGCCGATGCGTGAGCGGCAGCGTATCGGAGTTCTTAAGCAGCGAGAAGCGCGTCTGGAAATCGATGAGGCCCGTGGTGGTGTTGATGGTGGGGGAGGCGTAGGTCCAAGGCTCGGCAAACTTGAGTGCGTAGTCGGCGAAGTCCTCGCCTTCGCAGCCAGGTGCCGGTACGTTGAACGCGGGATGCCCGCCCACGACGAAGGGAAGCACCACGTCGCCCGTGTTCGTCACGGTGAAGCGCTGCTCGAGCGCTCCGTCGGCAATGGCATAGGTCATGTCGAGACGGAAGTCGTAGGGGAAAGCGGCACGCGTGTCGTCGCTTGACTCAAGTGTAAAGACGACCTTCGACTCGGTCTGCTCGGTAACGGCGAACTCGTAGTTGCGTGCGAGGCCGTGGCGACCGAAGCGAATCTCGCCCTGCGCGGAGTCCGCACGATCGTCGCGGATGTTGCCGACGATGGGGAAGAGTACTGGCGCGCAACGAGGCCACCACTTGGGATCGCGCTGCCACAGGTACTCGCCGCCGTCCTTCTTGAGGCTCATGAGCTGAGCGCCGGCCGTGTCGATACTAGCCTCGAGCGCTCCGCCGCGGATGGTGATGATCTCGCTCATATAAGGATCCTTTCTCTGGACTACACGCATATGCCTACTTTGGCACAGGTCGCCTAGCTTGGCAAAGGTATATCCGTGGGCGTTAATTGCCCAAGGGGGAGTACCTCCCTATGGGTACCCTCAAGGAGTGCACCCCTTGGGCACCTCCACGCTTTCGCCATAAGTCGATTATTTCGGCCGCGTATGGAAAAGTACGTGTAAATTTATCAGGATTGTGCTTATGGCTGTGATTTGCTGTACCCAAGCAATGCCAAGCAGCTCCAAAGTGGCGTTCCGCCGCAATCAGGCGATGAGACGTCGCGAGGAACAAGGAGGATCACATGATTGACGACCAGCTGACGAAGTGCGGCATTCTCGACCGTACCGGCGCCGTGCTCATCGATGGTAGCCCCGCCAAGCTCGTGGAGAAGGCACTCTCGAGGCGCGAGGGCAAACTTACCGACACGGGAGCTCTCAACGTAAAGACGGGCAAGTACACCGGTCGCTCGCCCGAGGACCGCTTCATCGTGGACACGCCCGACGTTCATGACGTCATCGCATGGGGCAAGGTCAACAAACCCATCTCTCAAGAGGTCTACGAGGAGATCAAGAAGGCCGTGTGCCTGCATCTCTCGCACCACGACATATTCGTGGTCCATGGACTCGCAGGAGCGCAGCGCAAGTATACGCGCAAGTTCACGGTCATCACCGAGCTTGCGAGCCAAGCACTCTTCTGCACGCAGATGCTCGTGCGCCCATCCAAGCAGGAGCTCGACGAGTATGGCGACCCGGACTTCATCGTCCTCGCAGCGCCCTTGCTCAAGCTCGATCCCGAGAAGTACGGCATCAACTCCGAGGCAGCCGTTCTCATCAACTTCCAGGAGCGAAAGATTGTGATCGCCGGCACCCAGTACTCCGGCGAGATAAAGAAGGGCATCTTCTCGGTCATGAACTATCTCATGCCCATCGAGGAGAACGTCCTACCCATGCATTCCTCGTGCAACATGGATCCCGTTACGGGTGACACGGCGGTCTTCTTTGGCCTCTCGGGCACTGGCAAGACGACGCTTTCGGCCGATTCGAGCCGCGCGCTCATCGGCGACGACGAGCATGGCTGGTCTGATGACGGTGTCTTCAACTTCGAGGGTGGCTGTTATGCCAAGGCAATCCGCATCTCGTACGTCACCGAGCCGGAGATCTTCCAGGCCATCCGCTTCGGATCCGTCTCCGAGAACGTTGTGCTCACGCCGGGAAGCCGCGTGCCCGACTACTTCGACGAGTCGCTCACGGAAAACACCCGCGTCGCATATCCTGTCGAGTACATCTCAAACGCGCAGCTCTTGGGCTATGGTGGCGCGCCTAAGGTCGTCATCATGCTCACGGCCGACGCGTTCGGCGTGCTACCCCCGATTTCGCGTCTCTCCCGGGAGGCGGCCATGTATCACTTCGTGAGTGGCTTCACGAGCAAGGTCGCGGGCACCGAGCGCGGCATCACCGAGCCGACGCCTACCTTCTCCACGCTCTTTGGCGAGCCCTTCATGCCGCTCGACCCGATGCGCTATGCCAACATGTTTGGTGAGCGCATGGAGAAGTACGGTACCAAGGTCTACCTGATCAATACTGGCTGGACCGGTGGCGCCTACGGCGAGGGCAAGCGCATCAACCTGCCCTACACGCGCGCCATGGTGACGGCTGCCCTCAATGGCGAGATTGAGAAGGGCGCGTTCAAGCACCACGACATCTTCAACGTGGACGTGCCACAGCACATTGAAGGCGTGCCCGACATCGTGCTCAACCCGCGCAAGACTTGGCGCGACAAGGACGCCTACGATGAGCAGGCGCGCAAGCTGGCGGCAATGTTTGAGGAGAATGCCGCAAAGAAGTACCCGAACATGGACGCCGCAGTACGCGAGGCTGGCCCGCACTCTCGCTAGG
>CACXDP010000268.1 GCA_902766445.1 uncultured Coriobacteriaceae bacterium | reverse complement strand
TATACCGTCTCTAAAATAACTGGACTGTAGGGCCCCACAATGGGATAATGTTCTCGTCGACGAGAGGAGAGCCATCCCATGGGAAGAAGAGCGAGCGTCATCGAACTCACGGACGAGGACAGGGAGTACCTGGAGGCCCAGGCCCGGGCCCGGACCATACAGGCGCAGACCGTCGCCAGGGCGCGCATACTGCTGCTCAAGGCCGACGGCAGGCCGGTGGACGAGATCGCCGACAAGGTCGGCCTCAACCGCAAGAGCGTGATGCTGTGCCTGTCGAAGTACCGCGAGGGCGGCGTCGAGAACGCCCTGTTCGACGCGCCGGGGCGCGGCAGGAACGCCGAGATCACCGACGACGAGCGCGCCTGGGTGGTCGACCTGGCCTGCCAGAGGCCCGCCGACCTGGGATATGCCGCCGAGACCTGGACCTACGCGCTGCTCACCTCGCACATCCACGAGGTCGCCGAGGCGGCCGGGCACACGAGGCTGTCGACCGTGCACAAGAGCACCGTCCACAGGATCCTCGACGAGGCCGAGGTCAAGCCCTTCCGCATCCGCTACTACTGCGAGAGGCGCGACCCCGACTTCGACGAGAAGATGCACAACGTCCTGCTCGTGTACAAGCAGCTGTCCATGCAGTTCGACGAGGACGGCAACCTCGTCCCCCAAGACGGCGGCGAGGCCGTCCACGTGCTGTCCTACGACGAGAAGCCGGGCATACAGGCGGTCGCCGCGACCTCGGACGACCTCATGCCGGACGCCGGGCACGGCACGCGCATGCGGGACTACGAGTACCGGAGGCGCGGGACGCTGTCCCTGCTCGCGGGCATAGACCTGCAGACGGGCGAGGCGATCCCGCTGGTGAGCGAGACGCACAACAGCGGCGACTACGTCGCGTTCCTCAAGGTCCTGGACGCCAAGTACCCCAAGGGCGACCGGATCAGGCTCGTGCTCGACAACCTCAGGGTCCACACCTCGCAGGAGACCCGCCGCTACCTCGCGACCGTCCCGGGCAGGTTCGAGTTCGTCTTCACGCCGAAGCACGGGAGCTGGCTCAACATGGTCGAGGGCTTCTTCAGCAAGATGACCAGGCAGATGCTGAGGGGCATCCGCGTCAGCTCGAAGGAGGAGCTCAAGGAGCGGATATACAGGTACTTCGAGGAGGTCAACAGGGAGCCGGTGGTCTACCGCTGGAAGTATCGGCTCGACGAGGTGGACGTCTCGGAGGATGTCGTCGTGGACACCCTCCCGCTGAAACAGTCCAGTTAATTTACAGACGTTATACTAGCATAAGGCTGTCTCTAGAAAGGGCCATACAAGGAGACTGATGAACCTCTAGCCGATTGTCTTGCTGCTAGGAACTACTCGCCTTACGGCTCGGTCTGTGTTCCCGACCGATCGCGGTTCCGTAGCTGTAACGTATGAAACTGCGCGTCAGTCTTCTGGTAGGTATGTGGGTGGGGTTAAAACGTCACCATCACCCGAGCTACTGTATTGGTGGGATGATTCCATCGAAATGCATGACATTTTGTCTAGGAGTGTCCCAGAGCGGCGTCATCAACAATCCGAACGACTACTCCGATGATCCGCGCCATATCATCGACCTTATGACAAGCTCGTGTGCATGTTCATGGAACCCAGCAGATTGTGCAATCGCTGCCTACCGACAACGATGAGATTGACCACCCAGGCAACTGGCCTACGGAACGGACAGCACCGCAATGAGAGAATCGCGCCACAATCGAGTTCGGTGAGAACGTGAACACCGTGCATCCGTATCGCATCGACCCGTTGTGCTAGGGGGCGTCATGTATTACACGTGAGAGAGGTCAAGACGATCGGGGGTTTCGACAGTGGTTACCTTGATCTGCCGATTCTCCATCCCCTGTGCAGCGAAGCGCTGTTCTACTGTTCGAGGGCTGAGCTTTTGCGTCCTCCATCACACGCCTCGAGAAACGTGGGAAAGTTGGGGGGTTGCGGGTCCTGGAATTGCGGTTGTATAAAGGCCATGCGGCGGATTAAGCTCTTGGCAAGTCCTACAAACCTCATGCTAGCGCCGAAATTCGCTGGATTTTCGAGCTTTGTCGGATTCGGCTGGATCAAAATCCGACAAAGCTCAGGAAAGACCCGTTTCAAGAGGTTCTTTTGAGCTTTGTAGGTCTATAGGTTCCCGTGAGAGGGGGTCATGGGGACACTCAGCCCTACAAAGCTCCCTGGGAGAGCGGTACTTGCACTTTCCCGAGCTTTGTCGGATTCAGTGGGCTCCCAATCCGACTAAGCTCGGGAATCGATTCAATTCAGGCCCTTCCGCGAGCTTTGTAGGGAGTCTTCGAGCATGGCACTGCCTCTGTCTGACGCGTGACGCGCCTGCGGCACTTCTTGGGAAAACGCTCACGCGACCAGTGACACGAGCGGGCGCTCGCGGTCGTGAAAGCAGACCGGCCTGAGAGGCGCCTCTTTGAGCGCGCGCACGTTTGGCCATCGAGAAGAGGGGATTGGTCCCTGTCTGGATGGCCAAAAGTGTGCACGTCTTGGTGGGTGGGGCGGGTCTGCCTCATGCACCGCTCACGGCGAGGCGTACGACCTCATAGGCGCCGTCGTAGATGCCGATGCGATTGGCGCGCTCGATGTTGTCGCACATGGCGGCCACGAGCTCGCGCTCGTATTGGAAGGAGTCGATCATCGCGAGGACCTCATTCGTGTCGTCAATCTCATACGTACCGTCGCCCACTTCAGCTGCGCGAATTGCGCCCCAGGCCTCGTGGCCTCCCACACGATGAATCATGAGTTTGGGAACGGGATAGAACGAGAATTCGCTTGGCTTGGTCACGAGCACGTCGCTGCAGCGCATGAGCAGGTTCGAAGAGTATACCGCCGCGAAGATATCATCGTC
>CACXDP010000267.1 GCA_902766445.1 uncultured Coriobacteriaceae bacterium | reverse complement strand
TTCGCATCCATCTGGTTCTGGAACACGTCGATGACCTGCTCGGACTCGCCCTTGCGCATGAGGCCGTGGTTGACGTGCACGCACACAAGCTGCTTGCCGATGGCTTTGATGAGCAAAGCCGCACATACACTTGAGTCGACGCCGCCGGACAGCGCGAGCAACACCTTGCCGTCGCCCACCTGCGCGCGGATGGCCGCCACGGCCTCATCGATGAAGGCCTGAGCGAGCTCGGGCGTATTGATGCGGGCCATATCATCGGGGCGGGTATTTGAGGTGAAGTCCATGATAGCTCCTTTGCCGAGGTTTCGGTATCGTGCCAGTGTAGACGATTCTTCTGCGTTTGGCGCAAGCTTAGAACAAACCCATAACGAGTACAGCGCGCGTCTGCGGTGACAGGGGGGACAGTCCCGGGTACCCGGGGGACTGTCCCCGCTGTCACCCTCCTAACGGGCATCGAGAACGAAGGTCGCACCGCACACGGACAGGCTGTCTCCCGCACTCATACGCTTCTCCCCCTCGAGACGTTTCCCGTTGAGCAGAGGCGGGTTGCGCGCGCCCAGGTCGTACACACAGATTCCCTCGCCATCCGGCTCGATGCGGACGTGTTGTCGCGAGACGGAGCGGGCATGGAGCACCACGTCGCAGGTCTGTCCACGCCCGATAATCAACCCCCTATCTGGCACGACCACACTTGCGTCGACCAGGTCGGTGGACATGCGCAGCACCCATCCACTTGGCAGCTGCGTTTCGAGACCAGCATCGACCTGCTCAGGATAGGCCTCAAGCGGCACCTCTTCTTCGACCCACCTCTCGTCCGCATGCTCACGCACGGACTCGGCAGAAGGCGCACTAGACGCCTCGTCACCGACGTTATCGGCCTCGTCCGCCCCTCCGTCACGTTCGTACTCGTACAGGCACTCGTAGCATATGTCCATGTCAGCAAAGAGAAGCGCCCCACAACGCGGGCATGCCTTGGTCTCTGTACCCTCCATGGCCTATCCCTCCCCTTCCCTCGTCGTCAGGCGCAACACCAAGCCCTTCTGAGGCCACCAGCCTCTGCGCGCCGGTCGTTCGAGCGCCCAGCAAGCACCCGGTCCCGCAAGCAACCTCCCCGGAGGAACGCATCGCCTCGACGCAACGACCCTTCCGTCTCTCGCCACGAAGGCAACATCGATTGCGTACCGCATAAAGAATGTATGCACCGACCAGCACGGCGACAGCGTCACCGGATCGGCACCAGCATCCGTGCCCAGAAGCCCGACGAGACGCTCACGCCACGAGGCGAGTACCTTGAAGCAGAGCTCGTGCATCCGGTCTGCTGAGTCGCACACAAGCGTCATCGCCATCTATATCACCACGCCCGGTCGATAGCGATCCACGACCAGTGAGCGCTCGTGGCGCAGGGCCAGAGGCATGTCGTACGTCACGCCCGCAATCACGAACGAAGAAGGCCAAGGTCGGTAGACCAGTGTGCACCTGAACCTCGTGAGCAGCGGCGAGAGGAAGAGCCTGCGGACTCCCTCCCCCGTCTCGCCCACTGGTTCCGTCGCAACCTCCACCGAGCAGACCTGCGAGGCGTCGAGCGCGGACTCGATGGAGCTACGCACCTCCCCAGCCGCCGCAATTCTCGACTGCGTCCCCGCCGGAGCGACTCCCTGCGCAACCACGGCATCAAGCGAGACGCGGTCGAAGGTAGCGCACAGTGCTACGAAACGCGCAAGGTTGTATGAGAAGAGGGCCACCACAATGACCACCGGCATGAGGGCAGCAAGCTCCACCGACGCCTGGCCACTATGCGCACGCCCGATCACAACCCCGTGAGGTCCACCGTGATCGGTATGCTCATGCCAGTACCGGGAATGGGCAATTCCGCCAGGGTAAAGGCGTGTCCCTCTTGCTCGTCCCATACCCAGTAACCCAAGGCGCGCGCAAGCTCGAGCGCCGTCCCTCCCTGGGGCAACGCCTGAACAAGGCTGCGAACCCTTCCCGTGGGCTCCACGCCCGCCCGTCCGAGTACCTTGCTCGTATGCACGAGCACGGGCTTGCGCATCCTCATGTCGGCTGGCTGCAACCCCAGCACGCGCGTCACCCATACGATCTTTTCCCGGAGCCATGACCCCACCGTCCCTCCAAACACGCCGCCCATCCTGCCAAAGAAACTCTCGACGAAGTCCCCCAAGTCCTGATACCTATTTCCGTAGGCAACGAGCAGACGACCCCACAGCCCCGTCACGTCGCCAAGTACCGTCGTGCCCGCATTGTTCGCACCAATACCGTCAAGGAAGTGCGAAAGTATGTCGTTGCCATTCGTGGCGTCATCGGGTGCAAGCGCTGCCGCCGAGACGGCCGCCCCCGCCGGAAGCTCGCTGCCTGTCAGGAACGCATCGGTAAGCTCGCTCGGCACTGTCGTCCCGCCACCGCGCACCACCACCGACACACAGCCCCAAGCCCCAGGCGGACAAATGCGCGGCCTCGGTACGCCCAGCTGGTCAAGAGCTCTCTGAAAGGCATTCTTGCCCTCCTCTGCCACCTGCCGCATCTCGCGCTCGGCATCTGCCTGCTCGTTTCGCGCCCGCTCGTAGTCCTGGGCTGCCTCTACGATAATCTGCCAATAGTGCTCATAGCCGCTCGTAGACGATGTGGTTATCGATGCCACCTTGCCCAAGTCCACCACATCCATGCGGCATACGTCACACAGGCGCACCGCGCCAGAATCCACGGAGGCCACGCTATCCGTGCCCGCGTCGGGTCCCGTAGCTCCTGGGCATGCCCAAGTAGAGTGGAGCGTACGTCCCGCCTCCTCCTCACTGCACGGCCAACGCCCGTCGTCGTAGAGCCAGGTCCCACGCATCTCGTTGGAGTTGCGGGCGAGGTGTGGGATGTTTATGCTCACGTGACCATCGGGCTCCTCGAAGTACCATGCGGAGTTCGCCTCCCCAAGCGCGTACTCGTAGAACGCCGAGCGCGCAATGGAATCGGTGATGGACTCGATGTCCTCCGCCTGAGGTG
>CACXDP010000266.1 GCA_902766445.1 uncultured Coriobacteriaceae bacterium | reverse complement strand
TGGTGGGCCTGACAAGGCTCGAACTTGTGACCTCCCGGTTATCAGCCGGACGCTCTGACCAACTGAGCTACAGGCCCATCCGCAAGTCAGTACAATACTCCATTGCCCCTTTCGCGTCAAGAAGAAATCTGAGATTTTTTCGTCCCAGCGTTTCGGGGACTTTTCGTGAGCCATGCGCGGGAATCAGAACGATGGGGCGGCCTTGCGCATCTTTGCCACGGCACGAGAGACCTTTGTCCCTACCGTCGAAGGGTTCATCGAGAGTTCCTCCGCGATCTGCTTGTTTGACAAATCGCGATAGAACTTGAGGTAGACGAGATCGCGCTCCTCGTCGGAGAGTACCCCGAGGAGCTTCTGCGCCATATGCGTGTCTTCCTCAAAGTGCGTCTCCTCCTCCTGGTCGGGAACTCTCGAGAGATCGTAGTCCAGCTCGCTCTCCGTCCACTCGTCCCTGCGACCCCGCGTACGCATCCTGCTATATGCGACGTTGCGCGCTATCGTACACACCCATGTGGTGAACGATGCCTTTTCAGAATCAAATCGCGCGAACGACCTGGCCGCCTTAAGGAATGCCTCGCTCACGACCTCCTCCGTCTCGTCGTGGCTTAGCGTAATGGTATACACGTAGGCGTACACGCGTTTATAGCTGTCTCGATAGTACCGCTCGAATGCCCTCGCATCGCGAGCCCTATCGTCCTCCCTCTCGTCCCCGACAAGTGTCAAACGTCGCGTACGTGTCCCTCGTATGGCCATGGCTCACATCCCGTCGTCACAGTCGCTTTTGCCTTTCGCCAAGCATAGCATCCATATCGCCGGCGGCCGACAACAATTCCAACTCGTCATCATCGAGTTCATACCCGAAGTCGACCTCATCGAAAATTCGCTGAAGCAGCTCGTCCTCGTGCTCTGCACGGCGCGCCTTAAAAGCCCCAATGCCCCTCTTGAGCACACCCGCCATCTGCTTGTCGCTCATCATCATGGTGTTCCTCCTAATCCATGCGACATCCTGTCGCGCTGTCTCGTTGCTCGTTATACGCATCCAATGCGCGATTGTCTCACACGTTGACAACTTTTTGTGTCGCAAAATTCCCGATGAACTTAGCGCCGCAAATGAGTACCATACCCATACCGAGCGGACAGTGAGGAGGTTTGCCACATGGCACAGATTCGTATGGACATCCAATCCATCGTCGTGGGAGGTGGCCCCGTGGCGTCCTTGGTCGTATTGAGGCCACATGAGGACGACGACGAGAGCCTCGGCAAGCTACCGATTCGCATAGGAAGCTTCGAGGCAGCGGCCATCAGCATGGGAATCGATCCGAGCAAGACCTCCAAGCGTCCCATGACGCACGACCTCATGCGTTCCGTGATACGAGACCTCGGAGCATCGCTGTCACGTGTCATCATCACACATGTACAGGGCACGACCTTCTTTGCACAGCTTCAGCTGTGCGCGGCATCGGGCGAAACGGTGTGGGTCGACGCGCGTCCATCAGATGCGGTTGCCCTCGCCGTGCGCATGCACGCCCCCATCTTTGCCGACGAGCGCGTCCTTACCACTGCGTCATTGCCAAACTTCGAGTCGGTCGAGCGTGACGAGCGTGCCCGCGAGGAGGCCGCATTTCACGACTTCGTGGAAGGGCTCTCGCCCGAGGACTTCGCCGTGTAGGAAGACGACGGTCTTCCTACACGTTATTCGCACAGACGCCGACGATCAAGCAGGCCCATGCGATCGGCTTGCGTGACCATCTCCATCTGTAGCCATGTCTGGTTGGCGGCATTTGCCAGAAGCCCAAAGATGATGTCAAAGATCATGGCATCGAGGAAGGCCTCGTTTGGTATCCCCAATATCTGGAAGAGTGCGATGAATGCCAGCAGATTGGCGCCGGGAACGGGCGGAGTCGCCACAAAGAGCACCACGTCAAGTATCACGGCCATTACAAACCACAGGGTGGTTGTCTGAACTTCCCATACGTGCGCGCAGAACACCGTGAAGACAAGCGTGCCCATGATGCTTGCTGGCATGAACAGAACGAGACCCTGCGGCAATGTCGCGTCGACGAATCCCTGGTCCATGCCAAGCTCATACACGCACGAGTGCTCGGCCTCGCCATACGAGGCGTCAAGTGTGCCGGTCCGCACTGTCGTCAAAAAAGGTGGCAAGACCTTGCGCACAAACAACGACACACCCACACCACGACGGCGACAGAACACGAGCAAATCCGCCATCAAGAACGTCATCGAAATGATCACGCCCACGGCAAGCGGCCTCCAAATCTGCAAGAGAAGGGTATAGTAACCCTCCCAGATCTCCATGGCAAGCAATGCGGCACTGAGGAAGGGTACGAGCACACTTGCCCATTTTGTGACGAGGGAGCAGACGAGGTTGACCTGGCGAACGATCCTTGCGAGGTTGCTTACCCGTTCGCCAAGGACGTTCATCGCGGCCCCTATCGTAAAGGCCATGAACATCAGCTGCGCGGTGTTTGACGTGATGAAGGGTTCCAATATGTGCTCGGGTAGGATACTTGAGAAGTTGGAGAGCAAATGACTCAACCTACCCATGCCAAGGTAGTCAACCTCTGCGACGGTGGTGAAACGCAGAGATGCTATGATGACCGCCACGAAGCCCAACGCAAAACTCAGAGCGAAGTAACGCGCGACCATACGGCGGTGGTCGCCACCATGTAACTCCAACACCCGCATGTTGAGCACGGTCGTGAGCACCGTCACAAAGATTACCGGCGCTGCAATGGCATTGAGCAGACGTGCCCACAAGTCAAGGAGAGGTGAGAGTACCGAACTGACCACACCGTCTGTCGTCGAATGGGGGATGAGCACGATGCCCAAGACGCCCGCAATCACTCCGACTCCGATGCCGACGAGTAGCGCAAGTGCCGGGTTCATCGCCATGCGAGGCAGCGTGATACGCAGGTGGTTGCGGCCGCCCACGTAGGCGTAGCTCGGCCTCAACCCCAGAGACGAGAACATCGACGACATCAAATCGTCATTGTTCGTGAAGCCGAGCGGGTTGTAGGGCTCGCCTTCGACCTCCACCCGCACAAAAGAGCCGCTCAATGACGACCCGACAATCACCGTGGCGATGGTATCCTCATCGAAGTGCTCGATCAGGCTGAGCAGCGCCTCCTCGAGTGTCAGGCGTATGCGCACGACGCTCCTGCGGTCGATACCAAGCCCATTAAGGGCGACTGCAATCTCCACCGAGCACGCATCGATTCCCTCGGGTGTGAGACGCAGGTCGTATCTGTCTTCCCTGAGCGCCATGCGCTTGCCCTTCTACTCGTCGAGCAG
>CACXDP010000265.1 GCA_902766445.1 uncultured Coriobacteriaceae bacterium | reverse complement strand
GGTCGGGTCCGCCTCGCAGAAGTCCGCCATGAGGCGGCCGAGCTCGTCGTCGCCCCGGTAGGACCCGTCGACGACGAGCTTGCGGCAACCGTCGCCCAGGAGGTACCCGTCCGCGTCGCGATTCTCGAAGGTCCTCCTGCCCGTGGCGTCGCCCCTGGCGTCGCGCTCGATCACCATGATCACCCACTGCTCGGGCAGCGCCGAGAACGGCGTCCGGGGTCTCATGAAGTCCACGTCCATCGCCGCGGAGTGGAAGCGCAGCCTCCTCGCGTCCGCCCAGTCTCCAAGCGTCCTCCTCTCCCAAAGATGTTGCGTTACAGTATACGCAAACACATGTACTGTGTCAACCAGAAAGTGGTCAAAACAAGAACGCATGTTGTCTTTCACGCACACGACTGGCCAGACGCCAAGAGTAGCAAATGGGGGACATACCTCGCAGGGCGCTCTGGCGTGCCGAGCATGACGCGGGAGGCGTGTCCCCCATTGCCACGCGCGAGAGCAGTCACGCTCCTCGAGGAAGGCTCAGTGGCGGGCTCAGCGTCTTGTCGTTGCTATGCCGCCAAATCCGGAAGGTGCTCTTCCTCGTCAATGCCCCATTGGACCGCGATGAGCCCATACGCCCTGCACGCACCGATGGCCGACTGTGGAACCATGCTGTCCTTGCAGTTTGCGGCGTTCAAGAAGACGTAGCCTATCGAGTCCTTCCGCAGCTCGCCGATGTCCTGCCAACCGAAGAGGGCGTTCTTCACGTTGGCGTCGGTCGGCCTGTTGACCGTCTTGATGAGACGCTCCGGCTTGCGTCTCGAGCGGCCTATGGCGTAGTCGAACTTGTACATGAGCCCCGAACGCCCGGGGAAGGAGGGCCCGTCCACGTAGCGCACGTCATGCTCGAGCAGCCAGCTACCGACATCCCTCATGAAAAGCTCGCGCACGGAGTCATGCGCCAACATGAACATGTCGTCGACCGACGCCATCGCCTGGATGAGCATGTTCATCTTCTGCACGAGCTCGCTCGAGCTGCACCGGACGTACAGCTCGTTCTGGTCGGATCGGCTGACGCCGTAGCCGCGCACGAACCGGTCGAGCATCTCTGATCTCTTGTCGGTCGAGAGCCTGACACCCGAGAGCTCCAGGTCGGCGACTGTCTCGCCGAGATCGGTAATGACGTATCCACCATCGGGGGACTCGCCGACAAGCACGGACAAGCAGTCGTTGTTGCGGTCGAGCATGGGTGTGACGATGCGAACCGCATTGCCCTGCTGAACGGGCACCATGCTCTCCCTCACCCAACGGGCATACTCGTCGATGATCCGCTCGGCATCCGCAACTAGCATTTCACACCCCCAAAGAGAACTCCATCCTGGGAAGCCCCACAATTCGACATGATTCTAGCAGCGCCACAAACATCGATTCAACGGAATAGGATCCGTTTTCTGGGATAACGACCGTTTGTGCGTCTAGCGGCATGGCCCATCGCATGCCGTGTCCGGCGATGTCTAGATGTATATGCGAACCAGTGAGAATTGTCCCGTCGGGATTCTTGTGAATGAGTATCCTTGGTGAGTCGGTCATGTCTATACGTACGATTCCGCTGGTGCCTGCTCTTAAGTACTGGGCGCTCTTTCGGCCGGCTGTTGCACCAAGGACGAGCTGAGAGGTTCTGTTCGACTCGTAGACTTCCAAGAAGAACTTTATGCTCCTATCTGCGGGAGATTCCAGCTCAATCCTCTCTCGGTTCCCTGCGCTTGGCCATCTGAGCATCGTTATTGCGTCGACTGGTCGCTTCTCGAGAAGCATGAGCTTCTTGGTTGATGGCTCGATATCCGCTAGCGTATAGATACGGATCTCCATGCTCGTCCTCCTCAAGTGGTGTCCCTGCGGTTTCGTTCGACGCTAACATACGCTCTGGACAAGAAATAGTGGCCATGGAGTTGGAAGATGCTCAGTTCGCGCAGCATGGAGTCGCGCACGGCGCGCCGGACGCCAAGAGTGGCAAATGGGGGACATGCCTCGCAGGACACGCGGACGCTGCGCGTTTGACGCTGGAGGTGTGTCCCCCATTTGCCACGCGCGAGAGAGCGGGCCGAGCCGGTGCGCGGGTCCACGTCGTCGAGCCCGGGTGTTGTCAGGTGGTTGCTGCGCCTGCCACATCTCCAGCCTATGCCGTG
>CACXDP010000264.1 GCA_902766445.1 uncultured Coriobacteriaceae bacterium | reverse complement strand
GAGTTCTTTACATTCATTCGACAATATGCAAAACAGTGCATAAGAAGTAAATAGAAATTGCAAACAATGCAAATTAGAAGGGTTTATTACAAAAGAATGCATAAGATAATGAGCATATTCGAAAATGGAATACCTACAACGAAGCTCAACATTTATTTGAACCCATAATATGGACGACGCCGACCAAGTGACCACTATAATTTGTATGTCACGCCAAGTTAGCGAAAAGTGTACTAATCATGCTCTATTTATGCATGATACTGCATACTCTTTGCGAGTTTCGAATGGTACTGTGTTCCCCCATCAAATGACGAGGATAGGGGAGTGTGAACGTCATGGCGACTATGAGCCGAGACTACATGAGGTCTTTGGGCAAGATAGACGAGTCCAATGAGGGAAAAGGCGCATTGCCCAATCTGGCGGCCGCAACATCTCACAAGATTAGGCGGCTGCCAGCGGCCTTCTTGTCAACGTGCTCGACTTCTGGAAAATCCCAGATTGTGGCTGTGTGCAGCGATCCGGGAATGGGTCGTACGACTTTGCTGAGAGAGGCCATGAGTATGTTTTCTGGACGGGGGGACCACACCCGCTATGAGGACTGCGTCCATTCGGATATTGAGGAGTCATTTCGTCGTCTCGCAGATGTGGCGAAGTGGTGCCGAAAAGAGCGCGAAAGCGGATTCGCAGTGGCCGTTGCAATCGATAACTTGCCTGTGGGTGATGAGTGTGACGCAGAGCGAATGGCGCGCTTGATACGCTCCATGACGAGTGCAGGAGCAAGCGTGTTTGTGTCGCTACTGCCTGAGGGTGAGATCCTTGTCGAGATGCTTGGCGAGGCGTGCTGCTTTTGGGCGTGCAACCTTACGCTGCCGCTCCCAGGAAGTGCGCGGGAGGCAATCTTGTATTCCGAGCTTACGCGGGGAATACCCGCCCTCGTCGAGCCGCTATCGCGGATGCTTGAACCTTCGGTAGATACGGCCATGAGTGATCCTGCGTTTCAGCAGGCATATGTGGAGGTGATTGGCTCGAGCTTTCGTTCGGGAATGATGCTGGAGGAACTGCGGACTCGTGCCGTCATGATGCTTATGGGCTCAGGCGCGTTCGTGGAGGTCGAGGATGTCGTCGGGCGTGTTGATCCCGATCTTTGGCGCTCTATTGCGCGCGATGCGCCAGTCTTTGGGGTGGATGCTGCGGCGGAGTCGTTCTGTTGTGTGGGCTCAAGTTCGCGTGACGGATTGAATGTTATCTATTCTTGCATGGCTGAGGTGGTTGCGGGCTGGCCAGAAATAGTCGCGTCAGTGGCGCAGAGACTTGTCGCGCGCGGAGAGTATCAGCGGGCTGCCGCGGTAATTGGCATGTGCTCCTCTGAATCCATGCAGTACTCCGTTGTTCTGGAGTGGGCACCCGAGTTTATCAATGCAGGGGAGGTAGTTCTGGTTCGAGGGGTACTTGACGAGGCTGCGGACGGACATTATGCCAAAGAGCATGGGTTTGTTGAGGCGCGATGGGTAATGGCCGCATTGACCATGCCTCTGCGCTTCCGCGACGGCTTGGGGCGACTGCCCGCGGATGGCAGACGGGCAACCTATGCGATGCTTGCGATGCGGTGTCGCGAGGTTCTGCGTGGTGCGGCGTGGGAGGTGGACGCCTCGTGTTTGGCGGTGTCAGACCCTTTGGTGGAATCGCTGGTGCTCTGCGGACGAGCAATGGCATACATGGTCTCTGGAAGCTTCGAGGATGCTTTTATGCTCCTTGTGGACGCGCCGGCACGTACGAAGAACGTCACCGTCGTCTCGACCGTGTTGCAGATGGAATACGTACTGTGTTCGCTGCTTATGGGCATCGTGCCGCCGAATGAGGATTACGAGCTGCTGAATCGCTCTACCGATTTGCTTGACCGTGCAGGTCTTTCGGCGCTAGCTGGGATTCAGGAGTCGATTGTGCCATTGGGCATGCTCCTGGGTGGGCGAAATCTTGCTGTGGGCACCTTCGAGGCCCATGTGCACAAGGTGACGCGTATGGGCGATGTGGCATTGCAGGGAATGTACCTTATAGCGTCAGCGATTCTCGACGTGCGTGCCCATGCGTTCGTCAGAGCTCACGTGCGTCTGGGGCAGGCCATCTCTGCGCTCGATATCGCAGGCTTGCGGTATATGTCCAAAGTGGCGCACATTCTTGACGTATGCGTGAGAATACAGCTCTCTGAGCGTGTGCCACGTAGCGAAATCTCCCTCGACAAAGGTGCGACCGCATCGCTCGACAAGGTGGTCGTGATACTGCTCGCTGCAACATCGTCCAAGCGGAGCAAGCGAGCTGTCGGCGCAGGTCACTGGAACATACGGGTCTGCCCGCGTGACATCCACTGGATTATGAACATACTGATGGGAGATTTCGGCAACTTGTCAAAGCAGGTCCGGAGGGTGTGCCCTGATCTGTGGCGCGAGTCGGTGGATCGGGACGCGGCTATCATTGACAGCTCTGACGAGGTTGCTCTGCGTGGTCGTGAGACCCACAGCACATTGGAGAAGCCTTTGCCTAGCGAATCCTCGACGTCAACGAATCAGCCGACAAGCGCGTCGGAAGGACAGAATGAGAAGCGTGTGCGTATTAACGTACTGGGCGGCTTGGAGGTGCGTGCTGACGGAGTGGCTGTAGGTGGAAACGCGCTAGAGCGGAGGCGCGCGAAGTCGATGCTGGCCTTGTTGGCTGCCATTCCGGGACACGTCGCCAAGCGTTTTACGATTATGGAGTCCGTGTGGCCTGAGTATGACTATGAGACGGCGCATCGTTGCGTGTATTCGGCGACGAGTGTCTTGCGAACGGAGATATGCGAAGCGTTGGGCGACGTTAATGGCGAACAGGTGGTATTCTCCAATCGCTCCGACCGCACGGTGCTACTCAACAAGGACTTGGTGAGGTGCGACGTTGATGAGTTCGAGGAAAAGGCGCATCGCGTGCTCGACGGTGACGGCAACGAATCTGTGCAGGTGGCTCTTTGCCGTGAGATTGAGGACCTGTACCGCGGGCCCTTGTTTGTGCCTCCCACGGATGGCGCTGGTATTGTCGGAGGACGCGCGAGAGAGCTTCAGGCGCTGTATTGTGATGCCATGATCGCCGGGGCGTATGCGGCCATGCGAACGGACACAAAGATGCTCGCCTGCCGCTTCGCAAAGAAGGCGCATGAGGCGGATGACATGCGTGAGGATGCGTTGAGAGTGCTGCTGGCCACGCTATGCAATGCGGGCAGGCGGGTGGAAGCCGAGCAGGCCTACGAGCAGTATGTGAGCCATGTGGTGGACGTTACGCGTAGACCGCCCTCGAGGGACTTGCGTAGGGCTGCGAGTCAGCTTCTGGGCGAGGAAACACGCGAGCCTTTGTCCAAACGAAGGGCGGCCCCTGCTCAGGATATGCAACAAGACGCCGAGGTCGTCGACCTCTCGAACGACGTGACTCCACGACAGCTCATGATTGACCTCGGAGACGGGATGCCTGAAGCACAGGCCTCATGAGTCTGGTAAATTATCAGTCTTATGTTGGTATTTCCATGAAGCGTTTCTCATGCTGATAAAGTAGGAACGCTATAGTTATGTCACGCATTGGCGGATGAAGGGATTGCCATGCCAGGATTGTTTTCGAGGATTCTCTCGTTGGGCTCCGACAAACAGCTCAAGGAGTTCAGAAAGATTGCGGGTCGTGTGAACGAGCTCGAGGATGCGACCCACAAGATGAGCGATGCCGACCTGTATGCTCAGACGGCGAGGTTCAGGGAGCGCCTTGCCAATGGTGAGACCTTGGACGACATGCTGCCTGAGGCGTTTGCGGCTGTGAGAGAGGCGTCGCAGCGCACGATTGGACAGCGTCACTTCGACGTGCAGCTGGTAGGCGGCATCGCGCTGCATAAGGGCACCATTGCCGAGATGAAGACGGGCGAGGGCAAGACGCTCGTATCGACCCTTGCGGGCTACCTGAACGCTCTCACGGGCGATGGCGTGCATATCGTCACCGTCAACGACTACCTTGCCAAGCGCGACAGCGAGTGGATGGGCCGTATTTACAATTTCTTGGGCATGAACGTTGGCCTGTTGCAGAACGGCATGCGTATCGGTCTCAAGAAGCCGGCCTATGCAGCTGATGTCACCTATGGCACTAACTCGGAGTTTGGCTTCGACTATCTGCGAGATAACATGGTGACTCGTCCGGCCATGCGCGTGCAGCGTGGTCATCACTACGCCATCGTGGACGAGGTCGACTCGATTCTGATTGACGAGGCGCGTACGCCGCTTATCATCAGCGGTGCGGGCACCAAGTCTGCGACCACCTATCAGGAGTTCGCTGCGGCCGTGCGTGGTCTCGAGCCCGACGTCGACTTCGAGATGGACGAGGCCAAGCACACGATTGCCGCTACCGAGGTTGGTCTGGAAAAGATCGAGCGCCGTCTGGGTATCGACGATATCTACGGCGACATGTCGGGCACCTTGGTCAACCACCTGCAGCAGGCGCTCAAGGCGGAGTACATGTTCCACCGTGACCAGCAGTACGCTGTCATCGATGGCGAGGTAAAGATTGTCGACGAGTTCACCGGTCGTATCATGGAAGGCCGCCGCTACTCCGAAGGCCTGCATCAGGCGATTGAGGCGAAGGAAGACGTGTTCGTACGCGAGGAGAACCAGACGCTCGCGACCATCACGCTACAGAACTACTTCCGTCTGTATGAGAAGCTCAGCGGCATGACGGGTACCGCCATGACGGAGGATGCCGAGTTCCGTGAGATTTACAACCTGCCCGTACAGGTCATCCCGCCCAACAAGCCCGTCATCCGCAATGACAACGACGACTTGGTGTACTGTGATATCGAGGCCAAGTTCGACGCGGTAGCGACTGACATTGAGCAGCGCCACGGCAAGGGTCAGCCCTGTCTCGTGGGTACCGTCTCCATCGAGAATTCCGAGAAGCTTTCCCGCCTTCTCACCAAGCGTGGCATCAAGCACGCCGTCCTCAACGCCAAGTACCATGAGCGCGAGGCACAGATCGTGGCTCAGGCAGGCCGTGAGGGCGCGGTTACCATCGCGACGAACATGGCCGGTCGTGGTACCGACATCCTACTTGGCGGTAACGCGCAGGTGATGGCGAACGAGTTCTTGGCAGCATCGGGCGTAGCGGAGGAAGAGATCACCGACGAGCAGCGTGCCGCAGCACGTGCCAAGGCTGATGCCATCTGCGAGAACGAGCGCAAGCGCGTGTTGGCCGCGGGCGGCCTATGCGTCATCGGCACGGAGCGCCACGAGAGCCGACGCATTGACAACCAGCTGCGTGGTCGTTCGGGCCGTCAGGGTGACCCCGGCGAGACGCAGTTCTACCTCTCCTTGGAGGATGACCTCATGCGACTCTTTGGCGGAGATCGCATGGACAAGATTCAGGCCATGATGAAGCGCTACGAGATGCCGCGCGACATGCCCATCCAGGCAAAGATGGTCACGAAGGCCGTCGAAGGAGCTCAGCGCAAGGTCGAGGAAATCAACTTTGCCATGCGTAAGAACGTTCTCGAGTACGACGACGTCATGAACAAACAACGTCAGGTCATCTATGAGGAGCGCAATAAGATTCTGGATGGCAAGGACCTCACCGAGCACGTCAACGAGGTGACGAGCGAGACGGTATGGCACAAGGTGTCCGAATTCTGCCCCGAGGCTGACGACCCCGAGACTTGGGATCTCGAGGGCCTGCACAAGTGGATCGAGAGCCTCACGGGCAAGCACGAGGGTCTGCCTGAGTTCACGCCCGAGGACGAGACCTCTTCCATCTCCGACCGCGTGGAGGAGTTCGTCCGCGCGTGCTACGCCGAGAAGACCGAGAAGCTTGGCGACGCCATTATGCTCGAGCTCTCCGCACAGATCATGTTGCGCGTCATCGACACGCGTTGGATGGCCTATCTCCAGGAGATGGATTACCTAAAGACGGGCATCGGCCTTCGCGGCTTCGGTCAGCGTGACCCGCTGGTAGAGTACAAGAGCGAGGCGTATGCGGCCTTCTCGCTGCTCGTCAACACGATGTACGAGGACTTCCTGCGTACGATTCTGCGCATTGAGGTGGCGGGCGCGCCCACGCGTCGTGCGGCCCACGAAGAGGAGGAGCCAGAAGAGTTGCGTGGTGCCAGCTATACGGCGGCCACGGTGGATGGCGATCAGTCGCGCTCGCGGGCGCAGACGACCGCATCGGTTCAAGTTGCGACGCCGCCGGCAGGCGTGACTCAGGTATCCTCACCTGACGCGTCCAAGACGCAGGCGCCGATGCGCAGCTTCACTGAGGTCGAGCAGGCGCCCGACCAGACCAAGCGCACGCCGATTCGCAAGGCCGACAACGACCCGTACGCTGGCGTGGGACGCAACGACCCCTGCCCCTGCGGTAGCGGCAAGAAGTTCAAGAACTGCCACGGGCGTCGGGGGGCTTAGGTCATGGCCGAGGGCGAAGCAATAGGTCTTGCGGCGCTTGCCGATCGCCTGAAAGAGGTTTCGGGTTATCTGCACGTCGATGAGCTGCGCGATGAGATAGCGCGGCTCGAGGAGGATTCGGGGCGTGCCGGCTTCTGGGAGGATGCCGACGCCGCCCGCGAAGCCATGGCCCAGCTTGCCCGCGCAAAGGACAATGTTGCTCGTCTGGATGCAGCTCAGGCCCAGCTCGATGATGCCCTCGCGGCACTCGAGCTGGGAGAAGAGACCGGTGACGAAGATCTGCTCGAGGAGGCTCGCACGCTGGCAGCGGGGCTCGAGGCAGACCTCACCGAGCTAGAGCTTGCGAGCTGGTTTACCGACGACCTTGACCACGGTGACGCCATCGTTACCATCACGCCTGGGCAGGGCGGCCTCGAGGCGCAGGACTGGTGTGAGATGCTCCTGCGGATGTACCTTGCGTATTGTGCTAGGCGCGGCTGGAAGGTGGACGTGGGCGATGCACCGGCGGCCGAAGTCATCGGCATCGATCGCGCCACGTTCACCGTCTCGGGTACCAACGCCTACGGCATGCTCAGGTCTGAGCAGGGCGTGCATCGCTTGGTGCGCATTTCTCCCACCGATGCAAAGAAGCGTCGACAGACGACCTTCGCGGGCGTGGAGGTGCTGCCCGTGCTACCCGATACCGTAGAGGTCGAAATCAATCAGGAAGACCTGCGCATCGACGTGTACCATTCTTCCGGACACGGCGGGCAGGGCGTCAACACGACCGACTCGGCAGTGCGCATCACACATCTGCCTACGGGCATCGTGGTGACTTGTCAGAACGAGCGTAGCCAGCTGCAAAACAAGGCTTTTGCCATGAATGTCTTGCGATCGAAGCTCTACGAGCTCGAGCAGGAGCGTCGGGAAGCCGAGCTTGACGAACTGCGTGGCCCCAAGCATGACATATCGTGGGGCAACCAGATTCGCAACTACGTGCTGTATCCCTTCCAGCTGGTCAAGGACACGCGCACGGGCGTCGAGACGGGAAATACGGATGCCGTGCTCCGCGAGGGCGACCTTGACAAGTTTGTGGTGGCATACCACCGGTGGAACGTGGGGGGTCGCGACTAAGCGCCGAAGCCGATGAAGCCCATCGGAGCCAACGCTCCGATGGGCTTTGCGCACTTGTGTCCGCGCGGGTTTCTTCAATCGGTTTCTTCACACCTCTGTTGTCTCTGTAGTGAATGCCTTCGGCTCATGGAGGCATTCGCGGTACTTTGGTAAAATTACTGTTTCGTAAGCACCATTTACATGGTTGAAATTCGGCAAAAACGAAGGAGCTGTTGTGCCAAGTCATCTTCGCAACACTGGAGGAACGGACGCATCGGGCGATCTCGTCACTCCAAGTACGGCGCCCGTACCGAGCGTCGTAACGTCGGGGCCTGAACCCGTGCGAACGATAACCGCCTCTACCGACGTGGCCCAGACAAACGCACCGGTTGCAAGTGGTGCCACACCAGGTGGTCTCTATGCGCCGCTCGAGGGGAGCGGAGCGGTCGTCCCGCATACCGGCACCCCTACGATTTCGCTGCGCAATGTTACCGTCATTTATCCCGCACAGCCAAATAAGCCGGCCCTTGACAACGTCTCGCTCGATATCTACCCCGGCGAGTTCGTCTTTGTTGTCGGGCACTCTGGTTCGGGCAAGTCCACATTCCTCCGTCTGCTCACGCGCGAGCTCAAGGCGACGAAGGGCGACGTAATCGTGGCAGGTCAGAACCTCACAAAGATGCGCAACTGGAAGGTGCCGTATCTGCGCCGCCAGATCGGTACGGTGTTCCAAGACTTCAAGCTACTGCCTGACAAGACCATCTATGGAAACGTCGCCTTTGCCCTCGAGTGCATCGGCAAGCCGCGCTCGGTCATCGAGACGCAGGTTCCCGAGGTGTTGCGTCTCGTTGGCCTCGCGGAAAAGATGGACAGTTTCCCCGACCAGCTTTCGGGCGGCGAGCAGCAGCGTGTATCGGTGGCGCGAGCGATGGTCAATCGTCCGCCGCTTCTCGTGTGCGACGAGCCGACCGGCAACCTTGACCCTGCCATATCGTTGGGCATCATGAAGCTGCTCGACAGGATTAACCAGACGGGAACGACGGTCGTCATGGCTACGCACGACCGCGAGATGGTCGACTCCATGCGCAGGCGAGTCATCGCGCTCGAGGCCGGCGAAGTGGTTCGCGACCAAGAGAGGGGAGGCTACGGATTCTATGATGCCCTCTAACATTGGCTATTCGCTGCGCGAGGCCTTCACCCACATTCGCAGGAACTGGTCCACATGCCTAGGCGCCGTTGTGACCATATTCCTCTCGCTCTTCGTTATCGGCGTGTTCATCCTCGGCTCCAACTTGGTGAGCAATCTTGTGGGCAGTGTCGAGGACCGCGTGACGATTCAGGCATTCCTCAACGATGGTGCCGACCAGGCAGCCGTGGATGCCTATAAAGCAAAGCTCGAAGGGTGGGACAACGTCGAGTCTGTGTCGTACAAGAGCAAGGACGAGGCCTTGCAGGAGTACCGCGAGACGATGTCGAACCGCAACGCCGAGGACGCGGTTGCCGCGCTCGATGGACAGAATCCCGTTCCCGCGTCGCTTGTAGTCAAGCTTGATGACCCGCAGCAGGTGGAGACCACGGCAAATAAGATCGTGGCTGACGAAGAATTCCTAGCTATCGCTGATACGCCAGACAACGCTGCGGCGTCCGTGCAGTATGGCAAGGAAACAGTTGACCGTCTCTTCAGTGTTACCAACTACATCCGCATCGGTGCGGCCGTGCTTATCGTTCTGCTCGTCTTCGTGGCGTTCGTCTTTATCAACAACACGATTCGCCTGGCGATTTCTGCGCGGAAACGTGAGATAGCCATCATGAGGCTTGTCGGCGCATCAAACAGCTTCATCCGTGGGCCATTCGTGGCTGAAGGTGCTCTTGAGGCCTTGATTGGCTCGCTTCTGGCAATCCTCTCGCTACAGGTGGGTTGGTCCTTCCTCAAGCCCCAGCTGCAGAGCAGCCTCCAGTTCCTCTCGTTCGAGCTCTCGCCGACCGTGGTGACCGGATGCTACATTTCGCTTGTACTCGTGGGTGTGGTCATTGGACTCTTCGGCTCCGCCATCGCCATGAGGCGCTACCTCAAGGTGTAAGAGACTGGTCGTCATATTCGCATGGGCTTGGGCCGCTGGGGTATGTCTCCGGCGGTCCTTTTTGCGCTAAACTGGACGCTCGATGCCATGAAGCGTCATTGAGGAGGGGATATGGCTCGTAGGGGACGACGCGCGGACCACACGCGCAAGACCCGCACGCAGAGGCCGAGGGTGCAGGGGATCTTGCAGGTCATGCGACCGGGACGTGCCCAGGTCAAGACGGCCGAGGGTACGTTTGTGGTGGCTCGGCGGGGGCTGCGCGAGGCCATGAACGGTGACGAAGTGCAGGTGAGCCTCGTTCCCATGCACGGGCGTAAGGGAGACCCCGTTGCCTACGTACAGAGCGTGGTGCAGCGTGCATGCGTCGAGTTTGTGGGTACGTATGGTACGGCAGACCCCCTTGGCGTCGTAGTTCCGCTTGACGGACGTCTGGGGCACGACTTCTTCGTACTTCCCGAGGATGCGAGTGCCGAGGCTTTATCGGTGGGCGAGGGCGACATAGTACGGGCGCGCATCGTGGAGTATCCTTCGCGTGCGAGTGCGGGTGTCGTCACCATAGTCCAGCGTCTGGGCTCGTCTGAAGAGCTA
Organism: uncultured Coriobacteriaceae bacterium; assembly: GCA_902766445.1. GTDB lineage: Bacteria > Actinomycetota > Coriobacteriia > Coriobacteriales > Atopobiaceae > RUG440. The sequence goes on along the minus strand of CACXDP010000264.1, from coordinate 792 downwards.
GATCTTGGCGTCGAGACAATTATTGCGTCGCATGGGTTGGTGGTCGAGTTCCCTGCAGAGGCACTTGCGGAGGCAGATCGGGTCGTGATGCGGGTGGATGAGTCCCTGCAAAACGACCGCACGAGGCGCGATTTGCGCGGCATTGCGTGCGTAACCATCGATCCTGCTGATGCACGAGATTTCGACGATGCCGTTGGTGCGCGTCAGGTGGAAGGCGGCTTCGAGCTGGACGTGCACATTGCTGATGTGACGTATTACGTCCCGTGGGGATCGCCCATGGATTTGGAGGCGCGCCGGCGTACGTGCTCGACCTACTTGGTCGATCGTGTGTTGCCCATGCTGCCCGAACGACTGTGCAATGACGTGTGCTCGCTGCGACCGGGCGAAGACCGACTGGCCATGACGGTACGCATGAGACTCGACGAGCGCGGTAGGCTCGTGGACGCGGAAATGTGCCAGAGTGCCATCCGCTCGAAGGCACGCCTGAGCTACGACGAGGTCGATGCGTGGCTTGCGGAGGGAGTAAGGCCCGCCATCTCGGATGAGCTTTGCCAGATGTTGGGCGTTCTTGACCGAATCGCGGGGCTTCGCATGAAGATACGTGCTGAGCGTGGAGCCATCGACTTCGAGACCGCGGAGTGCAAGGTCTCGCTTAACGAGTCGGGAAAGCCCGTGGGTATCGTTCGTCGCAAGCGCACTCGTGCCACATCTCTGGTCGAGGAGGCCATGTTGCTCGCCAACGAATGCGTGGCGAAGAGGCTCGCGGGTGCGGGCGTGCCGACGGCATATCGT
>CACXDP010000263.1 GCA_902766445.1 uncultured Coriobacteriaceae bacterium | reverse complement strand
TCGCGGGAGGGCTATTTATGCAGGTAATCGACACGACACTGGGCGTCGACCTGGGCGACCCCGTCAGTATCGAGTCGTATTGGAGCGACGAGCTGCTTGAAACGCTGTACTTTGGCCCCAAGAAGGTCTCGCCAGACACGCGAGACGCGACTCTGGCAAGCCCTTCGTTTGCGCAGAGCCTAGCCGAACTGCGTGCGCTCGTTGCCTCGCGCGACCTCGCCTCGTACTGCTTGGAGCTTATGACCGAATTCGCACGGGACACCGGGCGTCCCCTCGATCACGGGACGCTGTACCTCGTGCTGGGATGCGCGACCACAACGATATACACCACAAAGGTCGACGGCTCGGACGTTTCGGTTCTCTGCTTGGAGTCGCTCGGCGGCAGCGTCCAGACGCTGGCACTGTACCTAGCGCACGAGTTCACCCACTTCGTGCGAAAAGGACTGCTCGGCAAAGACATCTTTGAGTCCTGCGTGGGCGAGCGGCTGGTGACCGAGGGAATTGCCGAGAGCTATTCAGCCGATATCGTGCCTGGCCAGGCCACCGCGACATACTGCATCGTCGACGAGGACACGGTCTCTTGGGTCGAGACGCACTACGACGAATTGGAGGCCTACGTACGAAGCGGCCTCGAGACGGCCGAACTCATGGAGCCCCTCTTCTACATGTTTGCGCGCATCGACTTCCCTGTGCGCACGGGCTACGTGTACGGGTACCTCGCCGTGCGGCGATACCTAAAGGAACAGGGACTCCAGACTAGGGACATCCTCGGCATCGATTGGCGACGCGTTTTGTGCGCCCAGGACAAGGAGTGATGGACAAACATGCATCTAGACGCCATACACCACATCGCAATCATCGTGTCCGACTATGCGGTGTCGCGCGCATTCTATGTCGATAAGCTCGGCTTCTCCGTGGTGCGTGAAAACTACCGCCCTGAGAAGCGGGACTGGAAGCTCGACCTCAAGGTAAACGACAACACCGAGCTGGAGATCTTCGCGCCACAAAACCCGCCTAAGCGTCCATCGTATCCCGAGGCATGTGGACTCAGACATCTCGCGTTCCACGTACCTGACGTTCGGCAGACCGTGAAGGAGCTGGATGCCATGGGCATCGCTTGTGAGCCCATACGGTTGGACGAGTTCACCCAACGCCGAATGACATTCTTCTTTGACCCCGACGGCCTCCCGCTCGAGCTACACGAATAGCGAGACCTGCCCTAGAGGTGAGCAGCGTGCCAAGAGTAACGTTCAAGCATGTCTTTCCCGCAACATACATTCAGGCACCCGTGAGTACGTTGATGCCCTACCGAATATCTTGGGTCGGTACCGAAGGAATGCTCTGCATGCTCCACGTGCGTTATGGAAGCGACAAGAACCGAGATCGCCAGATCTGCGTGTTTTTGAGCGATCGTGCCTCCTTCATTACCGACCCAGGCCTCATTGCGCAGGAAAGCGACGTGCTCACGCATATCTATCGCACCACACCTACCGAAGGAATCCTGCGCGAGCCGTTACGTGATGACCTCTCAGGCGAATACGTGAACGCATGGCGCCTGACAGGGCCCGAGGTCCGCGACCCGCAAGAGCGCGCGGACCTACTTGAGACCATCAAGAGCAACTGGCGTGTGCTGCGCCGGACCGAAATGGGCGACTAATGATGCAACCTATCAGTCGGGCTGCTGGCCGTCATGCGCCTTCCACGCGCATTCCGTCATCGCCATATCGGTGAAGACCGCCGTAAAGCTGGAGTCCTCGGGGCTGCAAGCGTAGATTCCGAAGCGGATGGTGCCCGCCCCCTCCCACAGATGGCATACCCGCATCTGCGTGAACACTTGGCCATCTGTCGAGCACTCGATGCAATAGTCATCCTCACGTCGGCTCAAGCGATACCACATCTCGCTTACGTCGGAAGGAATCGCTGTCGTCGCCCAATCGGAATAGCCGTGGTTGGTGACCACAGACCCCAGATGCTGGAACTGCTCGTTCTCGTACTCAACAGATCCCTTGAGCCAGTTCTCCGCATCTAAATACAAGACCACACCGCATTGGTCGAAGCGATGGTGGCTCTGAGAGAAGTCGGTGCGCACGACAAACGAGAAGAACTTCTCATCTGTCTGCACCTGCAGGACAGGCGCATTGTCGTTTTGGAAGTGGTAGTACGTCCTCTGCCACAGGTCCGTGTGCGGATCGGTTGTGATCTCGATACGGTCAGGCGTAATGACGTAGCTCTTGGGTTCTCGGGTCCAAATCCATTCAAAGCTCATCGCATTGCTCCCCTCTCATCGCAACAAGTTATCTGTTGCCCTGTCATGCGCGATTACTCGGCTGGCTCCCACTTGCACCTCACAGGCGACACAATTGCGCCTGTTTTCTTAAGCTCCTTCATGGCCTTGTCCACGACCTTGCGGTCAAGCCCCGAAAGCTCCGCGATCTTGCCTGCGTTAAGCGGCATTCCCGCCTCGCGCATCGTCTTAAGCACCAGCTCCGTTGCCTCCATGGTTTCCTCCTTCGAATCGTTATTCCCATCGCACTCGCCCAAGCGGCGACGAACTACTCAGATTTTACTCTCATGACAGGGCCCAACCAATCCCCAGACATCCCAGCGTCGACAAGAGGGTATGAACGAAACGCCATCCGCACTCGAACGAAGGATTCGAAGGAGCGCGAGGGACCTTTTCAGGATTTCCGACGACTTGTGTGGTCAGAAGTGCGTTTATTGTACGACAAAACGGGGAATGCCCGAGTATCGGGCCGAGAACGCGCAGGTGACGTGGTCGCAGGGACCCTCAATACTCAGCATTTCCCGAATTCGTCGTACAATAAGCGCATTTTCAGCCATCGGCCTGTCTCTGCGCCGCCCCACCCCACCGGTGACAGGTATCTGTCACCTTGTCACATTGGGATTGAGCGAAAACCCGCCCCCGTTCCACGAAAGCGACCTAGCACCACATCATGTGAAGGAGCGAAATGATGCACCGGAACCGACCCCCTGCATCCCCGGCCCCCCTGCATCCCCGGCCCCTGCATTCCCCGTCAATGCGATAGACTGAACGGGTCGTCAAGTGAAAGGAGATGTTCACATGAAGGTACTGATGATTAACGGCAGCCCCGACCCCAAGGGATGCATCGCCGAGGCATTCGCCATCGCAGCCGAGGAGTTCGGCGTCGCGGGCGTCGAGTGCGAAATCGTGCAGGTGGGCAACAAGGACATCCGCGGTTGCATCGCCTGCATGAAGTGTCGCGAGCTAGGCAGGTGCGTGTTCGACAAGGACCTCGTCAACGAATGCGCACCCAAGCTCGCCGAAGCCGACGGCCTCATCATTGGCAGCCCCGTCTACTATGGCAACCCCAACGGAACGCTGCTCTCGTTCATGCAGCGCCTGTTGTACAGTTCGGCGACCGACCTGCGCATGAAGGTGGGCGCCAGCATCGTGAGCTGCCGCCGCGGTGGCAACAGCGCCACCTTCGAGACGCTCAACCAGTTCTTTGGCATCTCGGGCATGCCCACCGTGCCCTCCACCTACTGGAACGACGTCCATGGGTACACGGGCGAGGACGTCCATGCCGACGCCGAGGGCGAACAGACCATTCGCAACCTCGCTCGCAACATGGTGTTCATGATGCGCGCCATCGCAGACGGACGCAACGCTTACGGTATCCCCGAGCGCAACAAGTCCATCTTCACCAACTTCGTGCGGTAGCAGGCAGATCAATCAGGTTTTTCGACAAAAGGAACCGTCCCAGAAGGTCTTTCGGCCATCGGGGACGGTTCAACTCGGGGATGTAGGGGTCTCACAAATTACCTGGCATCTCGTCACGTGAAGAGGCGAAATGACACACCGGAACCGACCCCCTGTATCCCCTACTGCTCGCGGCCATAGAGGAAGAAGCAGAGGGCCGCAATGCCCGCCATGAGGATGGCATAGGGAACGAAGGGCGCAGCAGCCGCCTCGCCCGCGACGCGACCGACCCACGAGAGGACATAGGGCGAGAAGAAAGCGGCGAGAAAACCGCTGGAGATGGCAACCGACGTACACAGCATCACGGAGCTCTTGGGCGCAGTCTCGGTCACGCGGTCCATGATGTAGGAGATGAACAGCGGGTACGCAAGACCACACAGGATGCCGGAGGCAAACATCACGGGCAGCGAGCCCGCGATGCCGCCGAGGAAGCAGCCGAGCGCGAGAAGGCCTGCGCCGAGCGCCGGAGTCTTACCACGCAACACCCCAAACACCTTGCCGAACGCGAGGCCGCACAAAAGGCCGCTGATCGCCAACGTAGAGATGACCAGGCTCGACTGCGAGGAAGTGCCGAAGCCTCCCTCTGTCATGATGGAGGGAATGCGCACGTTAATGCCCGAATAGCAGGTCATGAACAAAAAGTTGAGCGCGCAGATCACGAGAACCGATGCGGGCACGAACTGAGGCTCGCTCGTGGTTCCGGCAGGCGCCTTCTTCCCCGCAGTCGGCTCGTCGGCGGGAACGCCCATCGCGAAGAGCGCAAGAAGCACGAAGATGATCGCATACACGGCGAACGGCCACTGCCAGCCGAGACCGAGCAGCACGCCCGCGAGCGCAGTGGTGGCCACCTGACCGAGCGTCTCCATGGAGGTACGTATGCCCAAGAGTGTCGCGCGCTCGTCACCCTCAAAGAAGTCACCGATCATTGAGACGGCGAGACCGCACACCAGCCCCACGCCCGCGCCAAACACCAAACGCGAAAGCCATACGATGCGGAAGACCAAGATGTTGTCCATGCCCATCCCGGAGAGCATGCCCGCGAGGATTGGCACGATACCTGAGATACCTGCCACGAGGAGGCCAAGCATGACGGTGCGCTTCTTGCCCAGAAAGCTCGCGACGAGCGGGCATAGCAGGACGAAGACAAGGCCCGTGATGGACTGCACCGTGGTGAGCGTCTCCACCTGGGTCGTGGTCTTCTCTGGGAAGCTCGCCATAATCTCCGGCAGCGCCGGCGCGATGGCCATCTGCGTCCCCATGGTAATCGATATCGAGAGTAGTCCCACCTTGAGCATGAGGCCTTTGCTTGCGTTTGCCATGCCACTTCCTTTCATCCGTTTTCACACCACTGTCCTGTTCCATTGTGCTTGATTCGCAACGGTATTACAATTACTTACATTCGATTTCGTACCATGCAGCAAACGTATACATTGGAAGTTTTATGGAATTGAGGACCCTACGCTATTTCCTAGCCGTGTGCGAAGCAGGCAACATAACCCGCGCGGCAGAGCGCCTGCATGTGACACAACCCACGCTCTCGCGGCAGATTTCCGATCTGGAGCGCGAGCTAGGCTGTACGCTGCTCGTGCGTCGCAGCCGCAGCGTCGAGCCCACGGAAGAGGGACTTCATCTCGTGTCGCGTGCCGCCGACATCGTCTCGCTCGCGGACCTGACAGAGGAAGAGTATCGCGACCGAGGGAAGGTTATCGCCGGTGACATACGCATCGCCTGCGGCGAGTCGAGCGGAATCGCGCTCGTCGCCTCGGCTGCACGCGGGTTCCAAGCACGTTATCCCCAAGTGCGCTTTTGCCTGCATAGCGGCAACGCCGACTACGTAGTCGAGCGCCTCGAACGCGGCTTGGACGATTTCGCGGTGCTCCTCAGCTACCCCGGGGTGGACCGATACGAACACATGAAGCTGCCGCACACCGACGCTTGGGGCGTATACCTCCCGGAGGGTGACCCGCTGGCAGCGAAGGAGGCTCTCACGCCCGAGGACCTCGAGGGTCTGCCCCTCATCGCCTCCGAGCAGGCCACGGAGACGGACGAGCTCACGTCGTGGTTCGCCAACTCGCTCGCGCGGATGAGGTTCGCGGCAACCTACACGCTCGGCTACAACGGCCTCGTGTTCGCACGGGTAGGCACCGGCTACATGCTGGGGCTCAACGCGCTCACGCCCACGGGACCAGGTACAGGCTTGGAGTTCCGCCCACTGTGGCCTCCAATCGTTGCGCGCATAGACTTCGCCTGGCGACGCGGACAGAAGCTATCGAACGCTGCCAACCTATTCCTTGAAGAGCTTAAGGCCATGAGCTGATCGATAGCCGTAATCCGTCATCGGAGCGCGTCCTCAACGGCCATCTAGCGGGAAGAACCCCCGACGGCACGGCGTGCTTTTTCTTGTCCATGACGGCTGTTGATAGTAAGGTATATGTGTCATGCGATATCGTCAATTGGCATCGCGCACGATGTGACCGAGCATCTTTGATTGCGCCTAGGGATTTAGCAACGAGAGGGGACCAGATGCGAAACGCGACCGTTCGTCTCTATCATGGCTCCAACATAGCCATCGAGCGGCCAGAGATATCGCTCAACACGGGCTTCGCTGACCTGGGCAAGGGCTTCTACCTCACCCCAGATCTCGAAGTCGCGCGTGACCGGGCGGCGACGCGTGCTCGCAGGGAAGGCGGAGTGACCACGGTCTCCGTTTATGATTTGCACGAAAGCTGCGTACCTTGGGTCACGTGGGGAGAACGCATAGAGCCCGCGGAGGAACCACACGCCGCCGAGCCTTTTGGCCTGTGCTTTGACGAAACGTCGCAGGGCCTCGCTGCCTGGGCGACATACATTGCCGCTTGCCGACAGGGAAAGACCGAGGTGCCAGGGGTCGGAAAGCCCGCAATCGTGCGCGCTTGGCTTGCCACTATGGAAATCGAGATGGCATGCTCCGGCTTCATGACAACCGCAGAATCTGCCCAGCTAGTCGACCCCGCCGAGCTTATCGTCCAGTATTGCATCCTCGACCAAGACGTGCTGGACAAGCAGCTGCGATTCGTCGGGACACAGGGATGATACAGGGGGTCGATTCTCCTGCGTCATGATGCAGCGGAACCGACCCCCTGTATCGGACCCCCTGTATCGCGCTCAAATTGCTATCATGACCTTATTGTCAATGCTTGGAGGGCGGGCGCATGGAGGCATTCGGACATTTCTACCTCGACAAGGAGAAGGACCTCGTCGTCGACCTATATCGTGAGGGAGACGAGCTGCGCTACGTGCTCAGGACGCCGAACCACGGGACAGGCAACCTCATCACCAATCTCGCCTCTCTGTGTGACTTAGATCTTCAGACGGACGAGAGCGGCCTCAAGGTGATCCGGGGCACGCTGCCCTGCTACATCGACGGCTCTAACCATGTAGTCTACATCTTCCGCCTGCTCGACACCAAGGTTGCCAACATCTACCCTGACGCCAGAATCGAGCGTAAGGCATCCATACCCGCCATCGCAAAGACTCTGATGAGCCAGACCAAGGACTACCGTCAGGACTTCCGCAAGACCATAGTAAAGACCTACATCCTGCGTGAGTGCAAGTTCCGAACGGACCTTCACACCCACATGAACGCCAACCTCGACCCAGACATCCTCATCGCCCTCGGCATCCACCACCAGATCCGCTATCCGCTCTACTACATCCGAAAGCTGGGGCTTCGTATATCCCCAGAGCAGGACCGGCTCCTTGCGGCGCGGCGGTCCCAGACGGCGGAGCGGCTTCGAGACTCCCCGCTCAGGGGCAAATACCTGGAGCGCAGAATCGACGACGGTACATTTTTGAACTTCGCCTCCCTCATATTGGAAAACCTGGAGAACGCGGCCTGGAACATCCCCCGAATCAGGGCGTCGCTGGCCATCATGAAAGACGGGCAGGCCGTCTTCACCAACCTCGAGAAGGTCTATCTGTACCGCTACGTCTTTTGCAAGGGCGTGCCTGCCGACGACTCGATCCAAATCGACGGAACAGAGCGCATCCCCGACCACGAGATAGTCCAGACCCTGATCACGATGGCAAAGGACAGGACCCACCCGGCGTTCTCTGCGAACAACGTCTTTCAAGACAAGCTGCTGTGGATAGCGCGGAGCTACGCCAGATGCGGCATCGACTACGTGGAGATTTCAGACACGACCTTGGCGAAGCCCGAGGATGCGCCGCGCATGTTGGCCGAGGTCCATGCGGTGATGCCGGCCATCAGAGAGGAGACCGGGGTAACGCTGCGCTTCTTGGCGGCGGTCCGGCGCACACCACTCACGATCGTCAAGGACAGAATCGCTTCGGATGACTATATGCGCAAAAGCCTGCAAGCCATACGCGTGGTGGCGGGAGATCCGTACGTGGCGGGCAGCGACATCGTCGGCGAGGAGATCAACGACATACGGGATCTGGCCCCAGTGATTGCAGAACTCGACCGTATCGCCGTGAGCCACCCCACCTTCACGATCCGCATCCACGCCGGTGAGAACGACGGCTTGCGAGACAACGTTGCCAACGCAATCAGATGCGTCCGAGAGGGACTTGCTCCTGACCAGCCCATGCCTCTAGTCCGAATCGGCCACGGGCTCTACACCAGGGGCCTCACCTCAGCCAAGGGGCGACGGCTGCTGGATGACCTGAGGGACAGCGGCGCCGTCCTAGAGTTCCAGATCACCTCGAACGTCCGGCTAAACAACCTGAGCCAGCTGGAACGCCATCCCCTACGTCAATACCTAGCGGCGGGTGTGCCCTGTGTGCAAGGGACAGGCGGCGGAGCTTTGTATGGGACAGACTCGATTGACGAACAGCTCGCACTCCAAAAGATGCTCAATCTTTCGGAGACGGAGCTCGTCGCCATGCATCGCGCCGAAGACACGGTTCGGAGCCGCGGCTTTGCCGCCCTCGACGAGAAGATGCATGCCTTCGCCAAGGAGGTAGGCACGGAGGACGTCGAGGCGTTCTACGCGGCGCGGATGTCGGCACAGCAGCCGCCGGAGGAGACCTTGCTGGACCTCTCAGACACCCGTGACAGCACCGTGGTCTTCTCGGACAGAATCGAGGAACTGCCCTGCGACCGAGTGCCGGTAATCCTCGTGGGCGGGTCCTTCAACAACGACCGCCATGTGACCAGACGCCGCCGGGACGTCTGCGCCCTTCTGGACGGCATTCTCGCCAAGGGAGACCCAAGCAAGATGTTCTTTGTCATAGGCCACAGCATGTCGGGCTACGAGCAGTATCTGACCAAGCAGAACCAGGGGAAGTTTGACCTCTACGCCTTCGTGCCATCGCGAATCGGGCCGGAGGAGGCAAAAGCTCTGATGCGAGCCGGGATCCGCATACGGGTCTCCATCGAACCGAGTCCCATGGGCATCTACAAGAGCGTCGCCTACGAGGTCTTCAAGCGCCGACCCTCGGTTCTCATCGCCCTTGACGGCAACTCTTCCGGTGCAAACATGATTCAGGACGCCAAGAACGGGAAGCGCAAATGCCATATGTTCGTTCTCGACAGGAGGGGCATGCTGCGGGAGAAGGCCAAGGGTCTCGAGGGGTACGTAGCCCTGTTCGAGAAGGACGACAATCTGGCGGACCTCGTCTGCGATGCTGTGGAGACATGCTATCCGGAGCGATGGATTCGAGAGTAGCAGATGGCATCGCCGCCAGACGTCCGAGCGGAGCGGTACGGTTCAGTTTGGCGCTTGGATGGAAAGCCAGTTTTCGCGGTTATCATCGACGATGCAGGGACAGGGCGGAGCATCGTTGAGCATTAGTGTCACTTTGGTTTTGTGAAGGCTGCAAAAGCCCAGATAACAGACTATTTTCAGGTTCAAATGCGC
>CACXDP010000262.1 GCA_902766445.1 uncultured Coriobacteriaceae bacterium | reverse complement strand
CAGGCGGCGCAAGGTCTCGTGGAAGAAGTACAGATATCGGTGGGTCTTCGCCAACGCGGGAAGGCCGCACTCAAGCGCGATAAGGTCATCTCGGAGGAGACGAAGCGTCGCGCGCAAGGTCAAGAGGATTACTACACGCCCGCCATGCTCAAGAGACTTGAGGATGTCGTGCGCAGAGAGCTGTCTGCACGCGAGCGTTCGGCTATGATAGAGGCACTTGCGGCGGCCGAGTCCTTCCTGCGTGACGTGCTCCTCTGCTGCGAGGGGGCATTGGAGCCCATCGTCAACGAGGACGTGCGCTCTTCGGTGGAGCGCATTGCGCATGACGCGACGACTGCAGGCGTGCTGCGGGCCTTGGAGGCGTGCCACGCGGCCTCGAGCGACCTTGCCCATAACGTAACACCTCAGCTGGCCCTCGAGGTCATGCTTCTCTGTGTCAAGGAGGCACTCGAATGGCAACCGTCATACCGGTAAGGTTTGCCTATGCCGCGCGCGATTTGTGGTTTGATCCAGGTCAGACCGGCGCGGTGGAGGGCGACCATGTGATTTGCTCCACCGAGCGTGGGACCGAGATAGGTCTCGCTACGGAAGACCCCTTCGAGGTGAGTGGTGCTGACCTCGGACGCAAGACCAACTCTGCGCTCAAGCCCGTGCTTCGCGTGGCTTCGGAGGGTGATTTCGTCCGGGCCGAGGACCTTGCGCGCAAGGGCGAGGAGGCAATGCCGACCTTCCGACGGCTCGTCAAGGAGTCCGAGCTCGACATGAAGCCCGTCGGCGTAGAGTACCTCTTTGGCAGGGAACGCGTGGTCTGCTATTTTGCGGCTGACGAACGCGTAGATTTCCGTCAGCTCGTACGCAGTCTCTCCCATGAGTTACACGAGCGCATCGACATGCGGCAGATCGGCGTGCGCGAAGAGGCGGCCGTCGTGGGCGGCTTCGGCCACTGCGGACAGGAGCTTTGCTGCGCGCGCATAGGCCTTTCGTTCGAGCCGGTGTCCATACGCATGGCCAAGGAGCAGGACCTGCCCCTCACGTCAAACAAGATCAGCGGTGCATGCGGTCGACTCATGTGCTGTCTGCGTTACGAGTTCGAGGCATACCGCGACTTCAAGAGTCGTGCCCCCAAGCGCAATGCCGTCATCGACACCCCGCTCGGCAAGGCAAAGATTGTCGAGTACGACACGCCCAAGGAGCGGCTGGTCCTGCGCATCGAGAACGGAAAGACCGTATGCATCCCGCTTGGCGAGATGGTGACTTCGGATGCCGCAGTCAAGAAGTCCGAGGAGCTGCACTGTCCATGCCGTCCCGACACGGTGCTGCGCTCGTCGCTCGACAAACTCAGTTCTCCTGACGTGCAGATGGCCTTGGCGGAGCTCGACCGCAAGATGGGCGTGGTCAAGGATGAGGAGTACGAGACGGAGGATTTGTTTGCGGAGACGAAGCCTCGCAAGCGTCGCCGTCGCTCGGGCGGTTCGAATGGCTCGGGTAGATCAGAAGCGCAAGAGCCGGCGGTAGAGAAGCAGCAGGCGGAAGCATCGGGCAATGCGAGACGTCGTCGCCGCAGACGCTCCGGTGCGCAGTCGACGGAGACGTCGGAGAGGCTTGCTCCGAAGGCGTTGCCTACGCGGGATGATGTGGTCTCACAGGAGGAAGGGCAAAGCAAGCGTCGCCGTCGTCGTCGTTCAGGTGCGACCCAAGGCCAGGATGCCGCCGGTACGCAAGGCGTAGAGACGCAATCTGGTAGCGCCCAGGCAAATGCTGCACGCGATAGGTCTTTGCAAGGTAGTGGCTCTGATGGACAGCCAAAGGAATCCGGTGGCACGAGTCGTCGCAGGCGTCGTCATCGCTCGAGCTCTGCCAACACACAGGCTCAGGGCCAAGGCCAAGGTCAGAGCCAGAGCAAAGGCCAAGGGCAGAGTCAGGGCCAATCGACGCAGCCGAAGCCCCGTCGTCGTCCCGGCGACAAGGGTGGACAAAGCGCCCAGCAGCAGCGGACCGCGAGCCAAGCCACGGGTGAGGGACAGACAACGGATGCTCCCAAGCGTCGCCGTCGGCGTCGTGGTGGCAGGGGACGTGGCGGCAGCGGTGGCGCCGCGAACGTTGAAGCCACCAGTTAAGTTGCTGAAACGAACGTCATTCCGTCCCGTCTGAGGTCTATACTGGTAGGTGGCGCCGACGAGAGGGGACGCATATGGCCACAGAAGCTCTGCATGGCGTGAATCTAGCTGGATGGCTCGGTCTCGAGCAATGGGTGACACCTGAGCTTTTTGCGGGGACGGGATCCTTGGGGGAACAAAACCTCGTGGACGTCCTCGGAGATGACCTCTATCGCGAGCTCATCAGCAACCATCGTTCGAGCTTCGTTACCGAGACGGATTTCAAGCTCATCGCACGCAGGGGATTCAACGCTGTGCGCCTTCCCGTACCGTGGTACGTGCTCGGCGAGGAAGGGCCAAACCCGGGACGTTACGTTGGTTGCATCGAACAGGTGGATGACGCCTTCGCATGGGCAACGGCCAACGGCTTGCGTGTCCTGCTTGTCTTGGCAATCAATCCTGGCGCCCGGGGCGAGGAAGACGTGCTCTTGACAACGGGGCGCGGGCATCGCGCGGACATGCTGTCCGTTCTGGGCGCCCTTGCCGCTCGTTACGCGCAGGAATCGGCGTTGTTTGGCATTGAGGTTGCCCAAGAGCCGGTTCTGCAGCGTCGTAAGAGGCTAATCAGCATCTCGGACGGGGTGCCACTGCATTCGCTGCGCAACTATTATCGTGAGGCATACGATGTGATTCGCAAGGCGGCGGGGGAGGGACCATGCGTGGTGCTGCCGGATGCCAATCAGCCAAAGGCATGGAGCGTGTTTGGGGCGACCCGCAAGTATAGTGGTGTGTGGCTTGATTGCCACCTGTATCACTATGACGATCAGATCGATGCCACCGGTCCCGCTGGCGCGGCGACCCTGATTTCCCGTTCGCGAAAGACGCTTGCTCGCGCCATGCGTACTGGCCTGCCCGTCATGGTGGGCGCTTGGTCGGCTGCGCTGCCCTTTGCGGACTCGCTCATGACGCCTGAGGGACGCATTGCCCTCGAGCGCGTGTACTGCGCGGAGCAAATCGCTGCGTTCGAAGGCTTGCCGGCGTGGTTCTTTCAGACGTGGAAGACGAGCGGGCATCTCTCGGGCTGGGATTCGCGCGTTGCCCTCTCCAGCTTTGAGCGGAGCATGCTCAAGTGAGTGCGGCAGGTTCGGGTATGCTCTCGATGGTGGGCACGCCCATTGGCAATCTCGACGATGCTTCCCCTCGTGTGCTCGATACCTTGCGGCGGGCAGACGTGCTGCTCTGCGAAGACACACGCGTCACGTCGAGACTGCTCGCTCGCTTCGACATCCGTGTGTCGCTCGTACGCTGCGACCAGAACGTCATCGCATCGCGCATCGCGGGCGTGATGGAGCGTGTGGAGTTGGGCGAGCGCGTGGCGTTCGTCTCCGATGCCGGCATGCCGGGAATCTCCGATCCGGGGCAACAGCTGGTGGACGAGGCGCTCGAACGGGGTTTGCCCGTGGAGGTGATTCCGGGGCCGAGTGCCGTGACCTGCGCGCTTGTCGCGTCGGGACTTCCTATGGAGCATTTCTTCTTTGAGGGGTTCCTACCGCGCAAGTCAGGGGCTCGGGAGCGACGTCTACGCGAGTTGGCGTTCGTGCCGGGGGCGCTCGTTTTCTATGAGTCACCGCATCGAGTGGCGGCGACGCTGGCTTCAGTGGCCGAGGTCATGCCCGCGCGGCGTGCGGCGCTTGTGCGCGAGCTTACCAAACTGCATGAGGAGGTCGTGCGCGACGTGGCTCCGGAGTTGGCACGTCGGGTGGCGGAAAGGCCGGAGCTACGCGGCGAGTGCGTAATTGTGGTCGAAGGCCCGCGCAAGGATGACCGCGATCCCGCTGTGGGATTGTGGTCAAGTGACCACAATCCCACAGCGGGATCGCGGTCACTTGAGGATGCGATTGCCGAAGGGCTGGCCTCGGGCGAGTCAAAGAGTCGTCTTGCGAAACGCTTGGCTCAGGAGTTCTCGATGTCGCGCTCCGAGGTGTACGACTTGGTGATTCGGGGGACAGTCCCCTGATTCCCGTCGGGGAATCAGGGGACTGTCCCCCGAATCCCTATGTCTCAATTGCTACAATGAGCGTTGCATGCAACCACGGCGAAAGGACTCCCATGCTCAAGGACGATCGCATCTGGATGGCGCAGGGTGACAACCCCTGCTACCTGCTGCTCAACAAAGCAAACAGACACGGCCTCATTGCAGGCGCCACAGGTACGGGCAAGACGGTGACGCTCAAGGTCATGGCCGAGGGCTTCTCCGACGCGGGCGTGCCCGTCTTTATGGCTGACGTCAAGGGCGACGTCACGGGCATGGCGCAGGCGGGCGAGTTCACGGACGCGCTGCGTACGCGTATGGAGGCCTTTGGCATCGACGAGCGTGAGTTCGCCTTCCAAGGCACGCCGTGTCGCATATGGGACATGCTCGGCGACGCGGGCATACCGGTGCGCGTGACGATCTCCGACATGGGGCCTGAGCTGCTGGGTCGACTTCTGGGCCTCACCGAGGTGCAGAAGGGCGTGCTCAACATCGTCTTTCGCGTGGCGGACGACCTGCAGATGCTGCTGATCGACCTCAAGGACCTGCGCGCCATGCTCACCTACGTGGCTGACCACTCCAAGGAGTACGAGATTACCTATGGCCGTGTCTCCAGCCAGTCGGTGGGCGCCATTCAGCGCGCGCTCATCGCGGTGGAGGATCAGGGTGGTGATATCTTCTTTGGCGAGCCGAACCTCGACATCATGGATTGGTTTGACTGCGATGCAAACGGTCGCGGCTATGTGAACATCCTCAACGCGTCGCGTCTCATCAACACCCCGCTCGTGTACTCGATGTTCCTGCTTTGGATGCTCTCGACGCTCTTTGAGCGTTTGCCCGAGGTGGGAGACCCTGATAAGCCGAAGTTCGTGTTCTTCTTTGACGAGGCTCACCTGCTCTTCAACGGCATGCCCAAGTCGCTCACCGACAAGGTCGTGCAGGTCGTCAAGCTCATTCGCTCCAAGGGCGTGGGCGTGTACTTCATCACGCAGTCGCCTGCCGATGTGCCCGGTGAGGTGCTGGCCCAGCTCTCCAACCGCGTGCAGCACGGGCTTCGCGCCTACACTCCGGCCGAGCAGCGCGCAGTCAAAGCTGCTGCGGCAAGCTTCCGTACCAATCCTGCCTTCGACACCGTGCAGGCCCTGCAGGACGTCGCGACGGGTGAGGCGCTCGTGAGCTTCCTCGATGCGAGTGGAAAGCCGTCCATCGTGGAACGCGCAAAGGTGCTCTTCCCTGGGTGCCGCATGGCTGCTGCAGACGCGGGCATCGTAAGCACCGTCATCGCCAACGAGTACGAGCTCATGAACAAGTACGAGGAGGCCTATGACCGCGAGAGCGCCTACGAGCTCATCGAACAAGAGCGTGCCGAGGCTAGCGAAGCTGCCCGCCTTGCTGCCGAGCGCGCGGCGTTCGAGAAGGAGAAGGCTGCGTTCGAGGCGCAAAAGGCCAAGGAGGAAGCTGCTGCCGCCGCAAAGGCCGATAGGGAGGCCGCTGCAAGGGCCGCTGCCGAGGCCAGAGAGGCCGAGAGGCTGCGCCTGAAAGCCGAGAAGGAAGAGGAGCGTCTGCGCTTGAAAGCCGAGAAGGAGGCGGATCGCCTGCGCCTCAAGGCCGAGAAGGAAGCCGAGCGCAAGGAGGCAGAGGCCAAGCGCGCCCGCGACCGCGTGACGAACACCGTGGTCACCAGCGTGGTGGGTACCATTGGGCGCGAGGCGAGCAGGCAGATTCTACGCGGCATCTTCGGCACGCGCAGGTAGTTTTACAGCCGAGAACATATGGCGCAACGCACGCATTGAGCCTCCCGACCTTCTTCTGCCATGGCAAGGGGTCGGGAGGCTCAGCTTGAGGCGGCGTGCTTAGCACCTGTGTAACTGCATCACGCGAATGAGTACCGCGAGTCGGCTGCCTTGACCAGTATGGTGTTGATGAGATCCTTTCTCGTTACGTTGCGCCTGCTCGCCTCTGCGTCAAGGTTGCGCACGAGCCAGTCTGGCAGGGAGATGTTCACCACTCTGGGTTGCTGTCTTACCTCGTCTCCGCGAACGACCGCAACCGGCTCCCACGAAGCCAAGTCGAGCTCGTCTCGCTCTGCACGCTCAATGTAGCTCGCAATCTGCTCTTCGGTCATCTGTGTGCCTCCAATCCCAAGAACCTGAGGACGTTCCTCGTCGGTGGTGTCATTGCGTGGAAGAGATACCATGAACCGTCAGGACGACGTTCGGCAATCACCTCGACCAGCCTGCCGCTTCCGTCGGGACCCACCGCAAGGTGCACGCTTCCTTCGCGGGTGTCGCGAAGTTCGGCAAATGCGTAGCGCCAGGCATGGAGTATGTCCTCCTCGGAGAGGTCGTGCTTGAATGCCGACCAACCGATTTCAACTAATTCATCCAACGTATACCTTCTAGATGTCCAAACGATACTTTTTGAATATCATACTTCGTCCTAGCAACAATCGCAATCACTATCAGATGAGGCCAGCGGGGAATGGAGGGCTGCCAGCTGCAGCTGAACCATATCGAAGGCGGTCAAGGAGGACGCTTCTCAGGTGGGTAGTGGTATCGGGAGGCTAGGAGCGCTCTATTCGCCCCACGACGTGCCTTTCAGACAAGGTCGAGTGGCACAGATACTGCACGTTCTCCGTTAACGTCATATGCAAAACGGATGGCGTGCGTACTGCTACAATGGGAGTGCACGAAGAGGCAGGCAGTCGTCACTCGCTGGAAAGGGGAAGACATGGCCATCATTGATGTCGTCGAGTGGTCGCCGCGCGGCAACAACGTATATGCGTGGCGCTATCCAGAGTCCAACCTCAGCACGGCCACGCAGCTTGTCGTGCGTGAGTCGCAGGAGGCGGTATTCTTCTCGAAGGGGCAGATTCTGGGGAAGTTCGGACCCGGAAAGCATCGCCTTACCACTGAGAACCTGCCCATTCTACGCAAGCTCTATGGCATTCCGTTTGGTGGCACGAATCCGTTCTTTGCCGAGGTCTGGTTCGTGAACAAAGCCATGCCGCTTACCATCGACTGGCGCACGAATTCCATGCGCATCATGGATCCCGACTATGGTGCCATGGTGCCCATCTGCGCTACTGGTCGCTACGGCGTCAAGGTGCGTGACGCGGAGAAGTTCCTCGTTAAGCTCATCGGCACCATGCGCGAGTTCACTGCGTCAGATCTCACGGACCACTTCATGGGTCCGCTCACGTCAAAGACAAACAGTGTCATCGCGTCGTACATGACGGCCAATCGCGTGGGCATCACACAGATTGCCATGCAGCTAGACCAGCTGAGCAACTTCATCAGCCAACCGATGGCTGAATTCTGGGACGAATACGGCCTCGAGCTCACGGGCTTTTACATCACCTCTATCGACGTGGATACCTCCTCGGAGTCGGGGCGCAGGATTGCCGAAGCCCTTGCCGACCGTAGTACGCAAAACATCGCGGGCTATACCTGGCAGCAACGTCAGTCTTTCGATACGGCGCGCGCGGCGATGGAGTCGGGGTCTGACATGGGAATCCTGGGCATGGCGATGATGGGAGGCATGTTCTCCGGTGGGGGAGCTGGTGGTGGCCTCGGTGCCGGGATGATGCAGCAACCTGGTCAGTACGGCTTCAATGCTGGGCCAGGGTATGGACGGCAGGACGCAATGGGCTTCGGCGGCTTCGGCCAGGCCGAAGGCTATGGCCAACAAGGACGAGGTGGATATGCCAACGACATGGGCGGCAGTCGCGGGTTCGTTGCAGGTCGCGCCGGCTACGGTGCCGGTCCGGGAAACGACCAGATGCCTGTAGCGGGTGGCGGGTACGCCTCGGGAGGCGGTGCGCAGCGACGGCAGGTGTTCTGTGCGAACTGCGGAAGGACCTTTGACGCTTCGTCACGCTTCTGCCCCAACTGCGGCCACGAATACAACCCCTGCCCGGTGTGCGGCTCCGACAATCAGACAAACGCCCATCGCTGTGTTACCTGTGGGGCGCAGCTCGCATCTGCGCGCAATTTGGGCGCCGACACCGAGTGCCCGCGCTGTCATGCGCAGGTGCCGCCCGGGACGAAGTTCTGTCCGCAGTGTGGCAAGAAGCTTGGACAGTAGGAACGTGCGGAAGGAGTCGTCATGACGCGAAGTCGTCTCGGGGTGCTCGGAGTCGCGCTCTTTGTCTTTGGTCTCTTTGTGCTGGTACTGGGTTTGTTTCTCTTGTTGCCCTATGGGCGGGAGGGTTCGTCGGTGGCGCTCTTTACGACGGTGAGTGCCGTCGCGCTGTATGGCGTAGTCTTTGCTCCGCTCTTGGCACCCGACGCGATAGGACGCCTCACTGGTGGTCGCATCGTGTCGTTGGGCATGGCGATGCGCGGTGTCAGCCTGTATGCGGCGCTGACCATCACCGACATCGTTCTTGCAAACACGATGTATCCGCCACCGCTCAAGTTTCTGGTGGTGGCCCAACTCGTTGGGACGTTCGTGCTGCTGATGTGGTGCTTCCTCGGGAGAGCTGCCGAGGAGCACATTGAGGACGTGAGGCGCGAGGAGGCCGCCACGCGTGGGTCCATAGACCGTCTGCGCGCGACGTCTGAGCAGCTCGCGTTGCGCGCTTCGCGCCTCGACACGTCGTCGGAGGCCAATGCCAAGCTGGTGGGATACGTAGACCGCATCGCCGAGGAGCTGCGCTACACGTCGCCCGTACACACGGCTGAGGCGGCTCGTCTGGAGGAAAGAATTGCGCAAGGGCTTGATGGTCTCGTGGCGACGCTTTCGAGGACACCGGACCTTGGCGTCGCCCAGGCGCAGGTCGCCTGCGACGAGGCGGACGAGGTGCTGATGCTCATAGCGCAGCGCCGCTCCCTGCGCAGCTGACGGGATGGCCGCAGTGGGTGCGAAGGGGTCAAAGCTGGGACGAGCGGCATATGATGATCCCGCTGATGCGATCGTAACGAGAGGAGTGGGCAATGACGACAACGGGCAGGGTATTCGAGGAATCGTCCGACATCTACGAGGACCAAGCTCAGATACTCTTTGATTACTATCGCCAGGCGGCAGAAAGAATAGTGGCCGAAGAGACGCGCATCGAGCAGGAGATTGCCTCTGTGGGCGAGCAGCGCCAGGAGGCGACAGCCAAGGCTGATGCGACCGGTAAGCAGGTCATCATCGCTGCTGTCGTGGGGTGTGCATGCGCGCTGGTAACTCTGATCGCCGGCGTTCCTATCCTTGCGATTGTTGCCCTCGCTGCTGGTGCGATCATCGCTTACAGGCAGTATGCCACCCAAAAGGCCGAAACGGCCAAGGTCCTCGAATGCGACCAGCGTCTGGCTCAGCTGCAGGAGGAATGGCAAGGCATCCGTCGTGACTATCGCGTTGACCGCATCGGTGTTGCCTACGTTCCCGTGGCGCGACGTGTAGGCATGGGGGACAAGAGTTACGTGGTGGACTTCACCGGTGATCAGCCAGAGACGGACTTCACGCTCACCCTTATCAACCAGCCCGACGAGCTAAAGAACGCCATGGATGGTCTTGCCAGTCAGATGCAGGCCATGCCAGGCGTCGAATCAAACGATGTGGTAGAGGTCGTGGACACCTCGGACTATTCCACCTCGCTTCAAGACGTCACGCTGCATGACTACATGGGTACGGTTGACCGTAAGGTCCGCGAGCTGAGCTATCTGATTGGCGACAACCGCAGGGTCTCGCTGAGCATGCCCGTTGTTCCACCCGGCAGTGAGCGCTACCGCCTGCTCGCTGAATACGGCACGAGCGATCCGCAGGGTCATCCTATCATTCCCGTTTTTGACACGCGCGATGCTCAGCGCAAGGTCGAGGAGTTCTCCTCGATGGGTAAGCTTAACGCGCAATCTGCCCAAGACGGTAGCGGTGACGTGGGCTTCTTCTGCAATGTGATGCGTCAGCTTGCACAGGGCGTCGACCTCGTGTCGCGCTCGCGCACGGCGAGCATGTCGCAGCTCGTCGGGTATACCTCCCACATCTTGCAGAATGTCCTCAAAGCTTCCTACAATCAGTATTCACCCGCGCTGGAAGCGGCCGAGATCGAGCGAATCCGCGAGGCAACCTTCAACTACTCCGACGAGGCGAGCGAGTGGCGGCCCTTCTCGCTCAAGGAAAGCTCGCGCGTGCGCTATGACATCTTTGCTGACGCCTGGGTGGCCGACAACGGCGCCCGCACGGCCCTGCCCTTCGGGATGCATCAGGTGGACGCCGAGGTGCTCATGCCCGTGATTGCAAACCTCATGGAGGAGCATCGCACCGAGCGCCTACGCATCTATAGCGACATCGCGAACCAAAAGACGGACTATCTCAATCAGTGGCATCGCGACACTGACGACTTCTTTGGCCGCAATCGCGCGGAGGCCAACGAGCTCATCCAACGCATGAACGAGGCCTACGCTGAGTTCGTGGAGGCTCACATCAACTACGAGCAGCAGAGCGCCGCGTTCAAGAGCATGAAGGCGACGGGAAATCTGGAGGATGCTGAAGTCGCCGAGGCCAAGAACCAAGCCGAGGTCATCGCCGGGTTCCAGCTCCAGACCAACCAAGCCCGGGCGAAGCAGGAGGAGTTCACGCAATTCATGGAGGGCATTCGCGCAGACATCGACCAGTGCGCGGAGCAGTTTGGACACGTGGAGTATTACGAGGCCTCCTTGCGTGACTATCAAGCTCGCGAGAATGCACGCGCCATTGCGGCAGTGCGTGAACTCGATGCACGTCGGCGAAGGCTCGCGACGGTGGGGGCGTATCTGGCGCAGCATGGTGACATCCCGCCTGAGCCAAACGTGTCCGAAGACCTCGATCGCGACTTCGCTATCAACCTCAGCGCACGGGCTGAGAATGAGATTCGTGCGCTCATGGATGAGTCCGGCCAAGGGTATGGCCAGAGGGCTGGTGCATGATGGCTACGTTTAACTTCAACGTCGACACGCGGCCGATGGCGCGCAGCTTGGATGACGTGAGCAGCAACGTCGCCGTCGTGGGGACGGCTGTCTCGGCTATGGAAGCGGCAGTCATCGCCTCGGAGCGCAAGGCGACGGAAAAGATCTGCCAGAGCATCGACGGGGGCTTCTACCTGCTCATGCGCACACGCCTGAGCCAGCGGGTTGCCAAGTTCACGAGTACCATGAGCAGCCGGAGTGGCTCGATGATGGAAACCTCCCAGGCCATCGACCACACGCACCAGCAGATGCTTGGCGACTTCAACCGAATAAAGGCCCGCTATCTCAAGCTCTTCGACCGTCTTGATCGCAGCCTCAGGAAGCGCATCGAGGATCTCGATCGCCCTGCCATGGAACTCGCCTCCGCGCGGCAGAGCGTGCTCGCGGCGCGTCGGTGCCAAGAAGCCCCTGCGGCGCTCTTCTATGCGAGTGACACGTCTGTCGTTGCACTCAAGGCGTCGTGCGCAAGGACGAAGGCGCGCGTGGAAGACTCGTTGAGCGAGCTGGGTCAAGGGGCCCGCAGCATCATGGACTATGGTCGCACGACCAGGAACGTCTTTGAGCGGCATACGGCGGGAGAATCGGTGAGCTTCGTTCCTGTGGTCTACGCCGTGACGGAGAATCAGGTCACGCCGGACAACTATGCGTTTGAGGTTCACACCCCCGAGTTTCTTTCGCCGCAGACGCAAGCGAGCGTTGCCCAGAGTGTACGTCGTCGGCAGCAGGACCTGCGAGGCGCAAACGGACAGGAGGTCGCATCGGTGCGCGCTTCGTTTGCGCGCAAGTTGGCGACGAGCGGTGTGGACGAACGTGTGGCACAGACCATGCAGGGCCTCTTTGACGCGGGCGTAGGGGGTGGCGGCAGGTGAGCTACACGGAGTCGTACTCAGAGACGATCCACTACAGCGGCTCAAAGACGGTGTCCTACCCCGCCAGTGAGCACGGCGGGACGCAGACAGTGCATTATTCCGGTGACGTACCGGTGCACATTCACATCCATGTCGACACCGATGACTTCGACCGGAGTGTGGCAGGGACGAACGCCGCGCTTGGTGTGGTGACCGGTGCCCTCACGGCCATGGAGGCAGCTCAGGTCGCCGAGGTGATGCGCGCTGGGGAGGAGATATCGCAATCCGCGACACATGGGTTCTTTCGAGTGCTCGCCAGCGAGATGTCGACGAGCGTTTCGGAGTTCTCGAGTAGCATGCGCTCGAGTGCGGGATTGCTTGCGCATGAGGCACAGCAGGTAGAGCAGGTACATCGTCAGATGGCTTCTGACTACGCTGCGATTAGGGCCCGTTACCTGCGCATCTTTGGAAGGTTGGACGACGAGCTCGAGCGTAGGGTGTGCGAGCTGGACCGTTCTGCGCACAACATCGCCCTGCATGCCATGCGGGATGTGGTGACAGGACCCTATGTGCGCGAGGCGGCTCGGACGCTAACGGAGGGCGAGGAGACGAGCACAGCTCAGCTCAAGCTCCAGTGCGCGCAAGCAAAGCGTCGAGCTGCCGAGTCGCTGGAAAGTCTTGCCGAGGTCTGTGGCTACTTGGGCGACTATGCGGAGGCAGTCGATGGCATCATGGTGGACGATCCTAGCGGAGGGATCGTGTTTGTTCCGGTCATCGTGGCGCGCGAGCGCGACCTTGCCGGGGGAGAACCGCACACGAGGGTGTACGAGGTGTCAGATGGACAGGGTGGCGTGCTTACCGAAGGTGTGGCTGCTCGTGTGGCACACATACCCGATGCGCAGTGGCAGCGTTCGGCGCAGACAGATAAGGCTGAAGTGGATCAAGGCTTTCAGAGGCGGCTTGCGGACTATGCTGCCGGTGGGGGTGACGAACGGGTCGCGGCGTTGATTGGGCAGCTTTACGCTGCTGGGTAGGCTCGGCTTCGGCTTTGATATTCCGCCGAGTTCAGGGGCAGGCCCGTCGAGAAAGTGAGAGGAGTGGCATGGCAAAGCTCAAAGAGGTGCAGGTCGGCACCGACAACTTGGTGGGGCTCGCTGACTGCGTCGTGCGCGGTGGCATCCTACCCGAGCGTGCGAGCGAGCTGTCGCGATCGGTCAGCGTGCGCGGTAACGTGATGGTCGAAGGCGGCGTGTACGCGGAGGCGCTCGAGATCGACGATGGACCCACCGAGTTCAAGAATGCCGTCTACGTAAACAAAGAACTGCACGTAAAGACCGACGCAACGAAGCCCATCACGTTTCGCAAGGCGGTGGCGAGCGCTGACACCGTGTCGGCGTTTGTTGCCAACGGGCGTGTGCTCTTTGGGGCTGACATCAATGCCACGTCAGTGCGCCTCAAGAACTGCTACGTGGGAGGCAGCATCTACGGGGCGGATGTCGAGCTCGAGAGCTGCGTTGTGCTCGGTGGCGTCTTTGCGTCGAGGAGGCTGTATCTGTCGCATGTGATGGTGGGCACCTTCCATGCTCCAGAGACGGAGCTTAATGATGTGAACTACCTGCTGTATCCCACGGCCTTCTCGGTGGAGCCGATGCGGGTGCTGCCTGGGGCGGAGCTCCATTGCCTTGCCTTGGCTGACCTCGGCGTGCTCTACAAGGGCGAAGAGGAGTCGCCCGAGAGCGGACGCATCCGCATGGACCTCGATGCTGATGCGCAGCGGACCGTGCTTGTGGATGACGATGGTACCAATATATTGGTAAACAGTTATTCGGTGGCGACGCGCGTCCTAGCCTCGGATCTCGCGGACCCGACAAAGCTGGAGAACCATTTCCTGATATCGGCAGGGGCGCTGAGCACCCAGCTCCTGCGGACATACGCGCTTAACAAGGCTGACGGTAGTCAGTCGGCTGACCTCACCATCGAGCATATCGCGGCGTTCCTCTTTGCCGTGCTCGAAGGACGTGTGGCTATACGCGAGATGGACAGTCGTGTGAGTTTCGCCGAGCTCAAGCAGAAGTTCGGGTAGGCGACATGGCAGGTGTTGAGGGCGCAGGAGAGCTGGCGTCGGCAATCGCGCGAGCATGCGATGAGGCAGACCCCTACGTGGAGGGTGTGGTGGCGCAGGGCGAGGAGCTCGACGATACGCTTGACCTGGGGTTTTATGAGTTTCATCACGTGAGACTCGAGCATTGCATTCTACGCGGGTTGCGTGGAGCCAAGGCGAGTTTCTACGACTGCACGCTGGTTGACTGTGACCTCAGCGGAGCACGGCTCGAGGAAGCGTATTTCTCGCGCACGCGGTTTGCAAACTGCAAGCTTGAGGGGGCGCAGCTCACGAAGTCGTTCTGGCGCACGTCGCGGCTTATGAGCTGCATGTGCCGCTACGCGAACTTCGGTGAGGCTACCTTTGAGGGAACAAGTTTTACGGATTGCGATTTTCGTGAGACGTTCTTGAGCGAGATGGGTATAAGAAAACGCACACGGTTTGAGGGGTGCGATCTCACGCAAGCGGATTTCTTTCGCACCTCTCTCAAGGGGCTCGACCTCAGCACATGCAACATCGCGGGCATCGCGGTGAGCGACACGAGGACCGAGCTTCGTGGCATGCTGATCGCACCGGAACAAGCGATTGACCTGGTGGGTATGCTTGGCGTGGTCGTGGGCACAGAGTAGGGGCCTCGGATTGCTCTTCACAGAGCGGACGAGAGCGCTTGATCGGCGGAGAACGATGAAGGGAGGGGAATGAAGGACGACAATGGACGTGAGTATCCACTGGGGGTCAAGAAGGTCGGGAGTTCGCTCACCATCGCCACGCGTATACTGCGTCACGAGGACATGAATGGTGCCGACCGCCTCTTTGGCGGGCGACTCATGGAGTGGATTGACGACGCAGCGGGCATCGCAGCGCGCCGTCACGCCGGATGTGCCATCACGACGGTGGCCGTTGACACGCTCGAGTTCAAGTACCCAGCTTTTCTCAATGACATCGTGACCATTGAGGCGTGGGTGACGCACGTGGAGCGCACATCGATGGAGGTACGCGCGGACACATATGTGGAGGACACTTGCACGGGGGAGAGGCGCATGATCAACCATGCCTATCTCACAGAGGTGTGCATTGACGAGAATGGCAGGCCGACGCCGGTACCGTGGGGGCTCGTGGCGTGCACCCCCGAGGAGCATGCCGAATGCGAGGCATCACGCAAGCGTGCGGAGCTGCGAAAACTCCGTCGTGCACAGGGCATCTGATGAGGTAGTACCAAGAATCATAAATTATCCATTCGCGTGGATTTTTCAACCGAATTTTGGATACATGTCAAATTTTAAGTATAACTAGCGCTTTGTGTGTGGCATAATATTCAGTGGTTTATTTTGCGTGAGAAATCGCAAAAATGGGAACGACAGCAGTCCGGAGAGGGGGTGCGTGATATAGAATCGGAATGTTTTAGTTGGGCGCACCTTATCTCTCATTGGTCGGACTTCGGTCGACGACACGAAATGAAGGGAGGGTAGAGCTACCACACCAAAGCTTCGGGCGTGTCGAGCACGAAGTCCAAAGGAGTGAGAACTCCAACACGGTTCGATAAAACTGCAACCAACGTTAATAAGTAAGAAAGGGGCAAGAATGAAACAAACAAGAAGGCTGTTCGCGTTTGTTGTTGCTGCCATCATGGCGGTCACGCTGGCCGTGCCAGCACTAGCGACCAATGAACCCGCAGCAGGCGGCGACACACCTGCCGCGACTACTACACCCACTGGAAACCTTACGCTGGATGACATGATTTCCATTACCGGCCTGCAGAATGGCGACAAAGTGAACTTCTATAAAGTCCTAAAGTGGGAAGACGGCTGGAAGCGGGCGACCGGCTTTACTTCTTTGACGGATGACGAACTCGCCGCCGTGGTCGGAACAGCAACTACCCCCGGTGCCATCTCTTCTACTATTGCCGGTAAGCTTGGCGATCTAGCTGAGAGTGCAGACGTTAAGTATGGTGAATTAACCGCGGCGAACAACAAAGTGGAGCAGGCTACTCCGGAAGCTGGCCTGTACATCGCCATCATCACACCTGGTGGCACTGGGTACACCTACAACCCCGTGTTTGTTGCCGCAGACTACTATCAGGGTGATACGAACAAGAACACTTGGAATGTGGATACCGAGCTTTCCTATAGTGATGAAGCTATCGCCAAGAAGAGCGAGATTGACGTAGAAAAGACCGCGAAAGATGCCACAACCGTTGATACGAACGATGAGGAGACCGTAGCGGTAGGCGACGAGGTTACCTTCACCGTTAAGACTACGATTCCGGGATTCGCCTCCAACTATACCAACCCTGTCTTCAAAGTGACCGACGCACTGTCCACCGGACTGGAACTGGTTGCAGATTCCGAGACACTTGTCAAACCCACGAACGCGACGGGTAAGTACACAGTGACCGAGACTGGCAAGACGGGCTTCACTCTTGCCTTTGCTGCTGATTACCTAACTACCTGCACGACGGCAACAGAGGTTGAGATTACCTACAGAGCAAAGGTTACCAGCGCAGCTGCCACCAACGTTAATCAGGAAGACAACACGATTACCGTCAATTACTCCAATAGCCCGACGGATAACACAGGCCATGGAGTTCTGAAGGATAAGACCAACCACTACACCTTCGATATCAATGGCGACTTGTTCGGTGGCACCAATTACGAGACGACCGAAGTTGTCAAGGTGGGTCTCGACGCGAACGGCAACGAAATCACCAAGGTTGTAACGGTCGATAGCGGACAAAAATATGGTGCACTGCAGGGTGCGATCTTCAAGCTCTACAAGAATGAGGACTGCACCGAGGAGTACTCCAACGACAACTTCCATAACCCAATTACCACTGATGAAAACGGTAAGCTCAAAATTAAGGGCTTGGACGCAGGCAAGTACTATCTGAAGGAGATTAGTGCTCCTGATGGCTACATCAAGGATCCCAACACGCACACTATCGAGATTACAACTGTAGTGTCTGAGAAGACGGTTACGGAAACAATTGAGGATATTGAAGTCACCTATAAGACGGATAGCTTGGATTCTTACAAGATTATCATTGACAATGTAGAGACTGCGAGCTACACGATTACAAACGATGCTGAGCAGGACATGACCGCGGTTACCGCTGGCGACACTGTTGTCGGTACGGATGCGAACAGCGGTAAGATTAAGAACACTCAGGGCGTCGAGCTTCCCTCTACCGGTGGCATTGGTACCATCATCTTCTACGTAGTTGGCGGTGCGCTCGTAGTCGGCGCAGCTGTGACGCTGGTTGTTCGCCGTCGTACGATGGCCGAGTAACCATATCGCCAACATAGCGGCCAGCCATCACGGCTGACGAATTACGGGACCGTCGCGGGGCAAAAGCCTTGCGGCGGTCCCCGCGTTTGTGGGGGGCCTCGGGAAAGCGCTTGCAAAGGGTCACCCTTTTTCGGCCACCCGTTCCAGGGAAAAGCCAATCTGTAGACTCCGCACTCGGTGGAGTAGAGTCTGGTGGTATTGTGCTTCCAGCGGGTCGGAATTACACAGCAAGGCCAATTCCGTCAGAGCAACCAACTACAGCCGATTTCCACCAGATAGAGTCTCGCCAAGCGCAAAGGCACATGCCACTACATGGGGCAACGTCGTCACCCCACCAGCACCTCCTTGCCTCGGAAGGCGATGCCGTAGGTGCGGATGCGCTCTGGCGCGAT
>CACXDP010000261.1 GCA_902766445.1 uncultured Coriobacteriaceae bacterium | reverse complement strand
GATCAAAAAGCAGGAGACAGCTGAGGTTCACTGCCACTTTTGTGGGAGAAATCACCATCTCTCGCCTGAGGATCTCGCAGCATTGCTTGCCTAACAAACAGGGGACAGTCCCCTGTTTGTTCCATTATGGGTCTGGGACCGGTGCGAGACCATAAACACATCGTCTCTGGGAAGGTCTGCCAATGCCACGCCGCTCAACACGCCGTCAAAAAGTGTGTCGTCCGCCGCCACCTCGTTGAAGCGGTCAAAGAATGGAAGGTTGTGATGCGGCGAAGAAGTCATGATTAACCTTAGAAAAGAAGCGACCTCTTGCCGCCTTTCGCCTTGAATTGCATTCCCGATTTGTGGCTATCCATCACGCAAGCGAGTCGATTCCGTGGCAGATGAGCCCGACGGCGAGTTCGACGAGCTCCTCCACGGGAACGACCTTGCCGTCCGCTACCCACGCGCGATACATGTTGAGCACCGCTCCGGATTGCCATGCGTACACCTGATGCCAGCGCTCGGGCGTGTAGTCTTCTGGCACGTTTTCCACGTGCTCGCCCGAAGCGTCGTCCTGCAGGCTCAGCTGCACGGCGTCCCATGCGGGATCGCAGGTGATGGCGTCGTAGAGCGCGTCCTGCTCTGCGCCAAAGAGGAAGAACTCGCGTGTGACCTCGGCGATGTCCTCCGGCATGCGCAGGTGATCCGTGCGCTTGCGCCACGCCGCAGCATAGGTAGCCATGACCTCGGCCATCAGGTCGTCGAGCGTTTCGTAGTAGCGATAGAAGGTCTTCTTGTTTATGCGCGCTCTCTCGCAGAGCTCCTTGACAGTGATGCCGGCATAGCCCTTCTCGAGCATCATGGCGCGAAAGGTGGTGTCGATGGCCTCGAGCGTCTTGGTGACGCGCAGGTCGTGCGCGGGTGTGGTACGCATGGTCCCTCCAGAGATGTGCAACGCTTTGCATGAATTGGTGGCATAAGTCACTCTTGCTGCAAAGCTGCCCATTGAGCCGGTCTTTGTCCTGCCTAATACTAAAGCCAACGGTTAAGCAACTCAAGTTGCATAATAGCCCTCGCGGTTGGTTCCTTTTGGCAAGAATTCGAGAGGAGAAGGTAATGGAGTACATCGAGCTCAACGATGGCAACAAGATTCCGGCAATCGGCTTTGGCGTGTTTATGATTCCTGCGGATGGTCCTACCTATGATGCGACGCTCGCCGCGCTCGAGGCTGGATACCGTCACATCGACACGGCGGCCGCCTACATGAACGAGCAGGATGTGGGCCGAGCCGTACGCGACAGCGGCATCCCGCGCGAGGAGATCTTCGTCACCTCCAAGCTGTGGCCGCAGGACTACGCCGCCGCGGATGCGCCTGCTGGCATCCAGCGCACGCTGGACAACCTGGGCTTCGACTACATCGACCTCATGCTTCTGCACCAGCCCTACGGTCCGGTGGACGAGGCGTGGGCAGCGTTGGAAACGGCCAGGGAACAGGGGCTCATACGCTCCATCGGCGTCTCAAACATGACACCCAAGATCTGGAACCAGTGGGTGCCTGGCTTCAAGACCCTTCCCGCAGTCAACCAGGTTGAGTGCAACCCCACCTTCCAGCAGCGCGCCCTGCGCGATTTGCTCGACCCGCTGGGCGTGGTCGTCGAGTGCTGGTACCCACTGGGCCATGGCAACCCTGAGCTGCTAGGCAAACCGGCTATCACCGGTCCCGCCGCCAAGTATGGCAAGGACGCCGGCCAGATCGTCTTGCGCTTCGAGACGCAGGAGGGCTTGGTGGTACTGCCCAAGTCCACCCGTCCTGCTCGCATCAAGTCCAACCTCGACGTCTTTGGCTTCGAGTTGACGGAAGACGAGATGGACGCCATCCGCGCCCTCGACACGGGCAAGGGCACGCACGACCCCGAGGATCCCGCCAATGCCGAGCGCCTGCTCTCCTTCCGCGTGCACGACTAGGTGACGGCGCATGTTCTCGCCATTCGTCAAACTTGGTAGAGGACGCGTCGACAGGGGAGAGGCGTACCCTTGCTGCCGATACTGTCGTGCTCGCGCTGGGCTTTCGTCCGGCGGCCAGTCACGCTGCTGAGTTCGCCGCGCCTGGTGTGGACGTCTACGAGATCGGTGACGGCCGTCAGGTGGGCAACATCATGACTGCCATATGGGAGGCCTATGAGGTCGCGAGGGGTCTGTAGGCGGACCGAAACACTCGCAGAGGGGAGAAGAGTATGAAAACTCGCATGTTGCGTGATATCGAGGTCTCAGAGGTGGGCATGGGCTGCATGGCCTTCAGCCACGGTTACGGCGCCATCCCCAACGAGAAGTACAGCATCGAGGCCATTCGCGGCGCGTACGAGGCTGGCTGTACGTTCTTTGACACGGCTGAAGTCTACGGTCCCAACCTCGCGCGTTCGCAGCGCGGGCACAACGAACGCATCGTGGGCAAGGCCCTCGCTGACGTGCGCGACGACGTGGTCATCGCCACCAAGCTCTTCCTCGACGGCGGCTTCGGCGGCACGTACAAGAGGATTCGCAAACACCTCGATGCCTCGATGGACCGCCTGCAGACCGACTTCGTAGACCTCTACTACCTGCATCGTATGGGGTCGACGCCCGTTGAGGACGTCGCCAAAGCCATGGGCCGCCTCATCGACGAGGGCCTGATTGGCGGATGGGGTCTCTCGCAGGTTGATGTGGACGTCATCGCTCGTGCCCATGCGGTGACGCCGCTCTCCGCTGTGCAGAATATCTACTCCATGGTGGAGCGCGACGTGGAAGACGAGGTCATAGACAGGGCTGTGCGCGGGATAGAATAGATTCGGGGTGCAAAGCCGTCTCACCTTGCGTCAGACGCATGCTCGGCTTCTTCGATTGCAACGTCGGAAGCGAGACTCTGGCCGTACCATAAACCAAAGCAATTCTCCAACAAGAGAGGACGCAACCATGATGACATTTGATGAGTACCAGGCGATCCTACCAATGCCCATCGGCCCCAAGCTGGACAACCCGCATTTCACAGGTGACGTGTGGCTGGTGCCGCTGGTGACGGGCAACGACGTGCAGACCCAGATGGTCACCTTTGCGCCGGGTTGCATCAACGATTACCACATCCATCATGGCTCCGAGCAGACCATCATCTGCACCGGTGGCCGCGGCTGGTACCAGGAGGAGGGCAAGGACGCCATCGAGATGAAACCCGGCGACGCCAT
>CACXDP010000260.1 GCA_902766445.1 uncultured Coriobacteriaceae bacterium | reverse complement strand
GGTTCCGAGTAGTGCGATGATAGGCCCCTGCGACGTCGGGGAGCTCATGGAACAAGAGCACGGATTCGCGGCGATTCGCGCCCTCATAGAGGACGCCGAGAGTATCGCCCTGTGTGCGCATACCTCGCCCGATGGGGATGCGCTCGGATCCGTGCTCGCCATGGCACAGATCGTGCGCTCATGCTGGCCTCGCAAGCAGTTAGTATGCCTTCTGGCAGACGCTGCGCCAGTGCCGCGCATCTACCAGTTCTTGGAAGGCTCGGCCGAAATGATGCCGGCAAGCGAGTATGCAGGGTCGCCCGACCTCTTTATGGCACTTGACCTGTCAAGCATGAACCGCCTGCACGACGCGGCCGAGGTCCTTCTTCGAGCTCGAAAGGTTGCCGTCATCGACCATCATCCAGACGGGGACATCGAACCCGATGCCCAGGTCATACGGCCAGGTGCCGCAGCCGCAGGAGTCATCGTCGCCGAGTTCGCGCTCTATCTCGGGTTGGACATCGAGGCGCCCATGGCACAGTGCCTTCTTTGCGCCATCATGACCGATACAGGGCGGTTTCAGTACCAGAACGCAGACGGCGAGTCCTTCAAAGTCGCGTCTCTGCTTGTGGATTGCGGGGCGCAACCTTCCGAGGTGTCGCTCAACGTGTACCAGAGCTTCAGGGTCGAATCCCTGCACCTCAAGTCGATTGTCTTGGGAAGGATTCGCACCTTCGAACAGGGGCGAATCGCCTACAGCTATGCGACGCAGAATGACCTCGACCGGACAGGAGCGGACCTAGACGAGTGCGATGGCCTCATCGACGTCGTACGAAGCGTCGAGGGCTCGGAGGTAGCATTATTTCTCAAGGCAGTCGCCAACGGGAAGGTCCGTGGCAACATCAGGTCAAAGGGTGCACATGACGTGTCTTGCGTGGCTCGGATGATGGGCGGTGGCGGACATCGCGCGGCTGCAGGCTTCACGTACGTGGGAGACATCGACGAGGCGCTCGCCTCGGTGCTTCCTTCCCTGCGGTCCTTGGTGAATGGCAGGGACATCGCGAGTCACAACGACCTCGGAGGCCTTCGTTGAAGCGCGGGTCAAGTGGGCTCAACTTGTTGTTGGGCGTCAACAAGCCCCGCGGGATGAGCAGCCATGACGTGGTCAACGCCGTTCGTCGCGCGCTTGGCGAGCGGCGCGTTGGTCATGCCGGAACGCTTGACCCTGCTGCGGATGGCGTTCTCGTTGTCGGCGTCGGTCAAGGCACGCGCCTGATGGGCATGCTCACGGCCGACAGCAAGTCCTATGTTGCCACTATACGCTTCGGATACGAGACAGACACTGACGACGCGGAAGGGGAGCGCACGACTGACGCACCAATCCCCGTTGAGCTGCGTGATCCGATACGCGCCCAGAAATTGCTCGACTCTTTTTTGGGCGAACAGGACCAGGTTCCGCCTGCGTATTCCGCCATCTCGATAGATGGCAAGCGTTCCTATGCAAGGGCGCGCGCGGGTGAGACGGTAGAGCTTCCCGCGCGTCGGGTCCGCATCGTTGCGGCCCAGCTCGTCTCGATCGAAGATGAGCAGTCTGGGGATGAGGACGGCCTGTGTTGGCAGTGCGCCTTCACGGTCTCGAAGGGTACCTACGTTCGCTCGATTGCACGAGATTTGGGCAGGCGCGCAGGCAGTGCCGCTCATTTGGCGAGGTTGTGCCGAACGGCTTCGGGCACGGTGACGCTCGCGCGTTGTGTGACGCTCTCCCAAATCCAGGATGCGGGTCCCACCGGTATCGGCAATCTGTCGCTTGATCCGGTGAAAGCCCTCGGTGTGCCATCGCACAAGATAGAGGGGCGCGAAGTCACGGACGTGGCATGCGGGCGCGCCATCGAGGCAAACGGAATCGCCAGAGGACAGCGGGTTGCCATGGTGCGTGACGGTCGCCTATGGGGCGTGTGGGAGTCCGATGGCATCCGCATCCTCGCCAAGGCGAACTTTCCCGATGGCATCGAGGGGGTGCGTCCATGACGGCGCAATCCATGGCGTGGCATCCCTATATGCCAGAGCGACTCAGTTGGCGAGAGATCGCACGAGGAAACATCGGAAGTGCCAACGGATTGTTTGAGCCGCAGGCTGAGGCTGTCGTGGCAATTGGTGCGTTCGACGGACTGCATCTGGGCCACCGCGCCTTGATCGAGGCGGCATGTCAGAGCGCACGCAAGCTGGACATGCCCTGTGTCGCCGTAATGTTTGACCCCGACCCCGCAGAGTTTCTTTCGGGCAAGGATGCTTCGTCGAATTCGCGACTGCTTCACTGTGCTGACCGTGCGGCGGGGCTTGTGTCGCTTGGCGCCGATGCCGTTGTGTCTCTTCGTTTCGACGAGAGCATTTCCGGCATCTCTCCCCGCGCTTTCGTGGACGACGTGCTGCCAGATGTCGTTAGACCTCGCATGCTTCATGTGGGAGAGAATTTCAGGTTCGGATGTGGCGGCCAGGGCGACGTGACGACACTTGCGTCCTTGGCTAAAGAAGCGGGGTTCGAGGTGCGCGTCCACCCTCTGGTATGCCGAGATGCATCGCGCGTCAGTTCCACGCGCATTCGCTCGCTCCTTCGCGAGGGAAGCCTAGATGACGCCAACGAACTGCTGGGTCGGTGCCATTACGTGCGTGGAGTCGTGGAGCACGGCAGGGGCGAGGGCACCGGCTTTGGCTTTCCCACGGCAAACGTATGCTGTGAGCGCGAGGATTGCGTTCCCACTGAGGGGGTGTATGCTGCCTACGTCAGCTGTGATGGAAGGGCTTGGCCTGCTGCGGTCAACGTGGGTTCGCCGCCGACGTTTGCCCAGAGACGCGAGGCCTTCATGGAGGCAAATCTGCTCGGGTTTTCGGGAGACCTGTATGGACGGGAAGTCTGCGTGTCCTTCGTGAAGTGGCTGCGTGCCTCACGGAGGTTCGATACGATTGATGAGCTCGAACGAACAGTTCGCGGAAACATCTCTTGGGTTTCCGAAAACCTCGGGTCGCATGAGCTGGAGGTGAGCCTGTGATCAGCGACGAGGATCTCGAACGCGTCCGACAGGCGACCGATGTGGTGCAGCTCGTAAGCGAGACGGTCGAGCTTCGGCAACGTGGTACGAATGACTGGTGGGGGTGCTGTCCTTTCCATCACGAGAAGTCGCCATCCTTTCACATCAGCTCGTCTACCGGTCTCTGGAAGTGCTTCGGCTGTGGGGAAGGCGGCAACATATTCGGTTACGTGATGCGTCGCGAGGCTCTGGAGTTCCAAGACGCCGTACGCTACCTTGCCGATCGAGCGGGCATCGAGCTCGTCGAGGAGCGCGGAACGCGGCGCGGACCCAAGCGTAACCGCCTCATCGAATGCCTCACCGAGGCATCTTCCTATTATACAAGCATGCTTCTCCGCGGAAGGGGACAAGGTCCCGATGCAGCACGTCGATACCTTGCGGGTAGAGGCTTCAATTCGGTAATCTGTCGCAAGTGGGGTCTAGGCTTTGCTCCAGGTTACGGCAAGCTTGTGACGCATCTCTTGCATGCGGGATTCACGGAGCAGGAGATGGAGACGGCTGACCTTGCGGTCAGGGCGAGTGATCGCCAACGGCAATGGCGGCCCGAGCTGAGAATGCAGGATCGCTTCTACAATCGCGTCATGTTTCCCATTCACGACGAGTTGGGACGCACGATAGCCTTTGGCGGTCGCGTCCTCGATGACGCGAAGCCCAAGTACCTCAATACCAAGGAGACGCCCGTCTTTCACAAGGGCAAGCACCTCTTTGCGTTCGACCGTGCGAAAGAGACGATTGCGGCACGCGGTGTGGCCATCGTCTGCGAGGGCTACACGGACGTCATGGCCCTACACGAGGCGGGATATACCAACGCCGTTGCGGCACTGGGCACGTCGTTTTCCATCGACCACGTGCGCACTCTCTCGCGATTCGCCAAACGCATCGTGTGCATGTTTGACGGAGATGCGGCTGGTCAGCGCGCTGCTGAGCGGGCGATTCAGTTCATCGACAAGTCAGAGGCAGACCTGCGCTGCGTTGTTCTCGAAGGCGGACAGGATCCCGCGGAGTTCCTGGCGTCGCACGATGCTTCCGAGTTGCAGCCAATTCTCGACGCGGCCGAGCCGCTCATGACGTTCGTGCTGGGCAAGCGCCTGGAAGGGGTGAGCCCTGCCTCGCCTGCCGGCGTGAGGGCTGCGATGCTTAACGAACTGGCCGGTATTCTCGCGCCGCTTAAGGACTCCTACGTGCTTGATGGCTACGCGATGGAGGTGGCTGAGCGGCTGGGTTTCTCAACGCAGGACGTCAAGCGCGCCATCATGGCAAAGCCCGTGCCCAAGAATACCGAACGTCCCACGCGTACGGCCCCGTCTGCACCGCAACCGACTTCGCCTTCCTACGCTGCGACAGACGATGGTTGGGTCCCGGACGACTACGTTCCTGCTGAGGCCTATGGCATCCAGG
>CACXDP010000259.1 GCA_902766445.1 uncultured Coriobacteriaceae bacterium | reverse complement strand
CCTTCTCAGCGTCCAGGAGGATGCGTCGGAGTCGACGGGACGCTCGCAAACGTTCCCGCTGCGTGCCTATGGAAAGACGGGCATGCGTTCGACGAACGTTCAGTTTGTCGATACTCAGAGAAACCCAATCTTGAGTACTGTTACGAATGCGAAGGATATCAGATACACGGGTAGCGGCAAGGAGCGTAACGACGACAATTCCGTCGACATGTACAGCTACGCCAATCAACTCGCTCCTGAGATCGAGGACGAGTACGAGTTCTCGCGCGTGTTCGTCCAGCTGGCGGAAAACAATGAGAAGGATTTCCGCTACGTTCATGTCGCGGACGGAACTGCTATCGGCGAGAGTGCCAGTATTCTGCGCGCGTATTTTTATATGAACAGTGTCGATGAGAATGCGAGTGGCAGGGATTATTACGGAACATGGTACAACCTCGCAAATAACGGCAGACTGGATGACATCTACATCGAGTTCTACCACGTGGCGCCTGCCTCGTTCTCGGCAATCGACACGCGTGACACTCCGGTGGAAGGCGCGGAGTTTGCACTCTTTACCGACCCGCAGTGCTACAAGCCCTTCGAGTACAAGCACGAGGAGCAGAAGGCCGTCTCGGACAAAAATGGTTTGGTCTCGTTTGGAAGGATTCCCCAGGGTACCTACTACATGAAGGAGACGGTCATTCCCGAAGGTTACAAGAGATCCACGCGAATCTACACGGTCGTGGTCGACGGGGTGACGCCCATCGAGAATGTCGTACACGATGACGACGATGGCAGCGTCATCATCGCCGACGTCCTGAGAATGAAGATTACCAAGGAGTGGGATGACGGGAAGGAGCACGCAAAAGACAGCGTGGTCGTTGACGTCTATGCAGAAGGAGAGCTTAGGGAAGAGGTCACGCTCAGTGCCGACAACGACTGGACGCAGACGCTTGACGGCCTTGACCCAAATGAAGCGTACATGGTTAGTGAGACTGAGGTACTGAGTGACGGATCGAACGTGACGAATAGTTGGATTCCGCATATCGACAGTGTCGAGAAAGACCTACACTCTGAGTATTACAAGGCTGACGAGTTCCAGAAGGGCAGGGAGTATGTGC
Organism: uncultured Coriobacteriaceae bacterium; assembly: GCA_902766445.1. Taxonomy (GTDB): domain Bacteria; phylum Actinomycetota; class Coriobacteriia; order Coriobacteriales; family Atopobiaceae; genus RUG440. The sequence goes on along the minus strand of CACXDP010000259.1, from coordinate 16,937 downwards.
TGCTCACGACGACGTACGGTGGAACACGGGCCATGGTCGGTGGCACGAGCCTAGGGACCAAGCCGCTTGAGACGAACGGAACCCAGATTACGGGTACGGTGGCCAACGAGATGCTCTGGTACGTCGACACGCTCACCCAAGACAACGTCATCGCCCTGCAAAACGTAGACTCGCAGAAGTATTTGGACCAGATCAACCGCTGGACCCTCAATGCGAGCTATCCCGTGCCGCTCTACGTGCGACACACAAACAGAGACGGCAATATACGGTTCTACCATCGTGCAAACATGAACGCAGCGAACTCGTACTACCTTTACATATGGTACGGTCCAAACAAAGAGGGACAAGTGGACCGCTATATGAACAGCGAGAGTCAGGCGGGCGTCTTTGAGCTCTATCGCAAGGTCAACGTACGGTCCGTAGATGTGACGATTACAAACAAGGCCACACGCTATCCTATACAAGTGAAGAATGTCTCGCATCCGGGTGGTGCGGCTCTTGCGGGAGCACAGTATGACCTCTACGACCAAGAGACCTTCGATGAGGCAGATCCTGACACACCGCTCTTTGGCTCGCTCGTTGCCGGTGAGAATGGATACTTGCGTGACGAAAACGGCGAGAGCCTGCTGGAGCTGAGCGCGGGGTCGTACCTCTTGCGACAGACGAAGGATCTTTCGGACCAAGGGTATGCACCGCTGGAAAACCCCGTCAAGTTCACCATCACACGTGGCGGGGCGCTCAGGGTAGCGCAAGGAGACAAGGAGTTCGTCAACTTCGACTACTGCAGCACGGAGAGGGTAGGGGACCAGACGTACCCCCTGTTGCGGATACCCAATTACAAGCCGGGCACGATTGAGGTGACACTTGCCATCGAGGGTGACTTCGCCGATATGACACGAGCGTTTGAGTTCGAGCTGACGACACCCGATGGCGCAGGTATGTTGAGCGGCACGGTGAACGGTGTCGCCACCGAATTCGTGGAAGGCAACAACCGCTTCAAACTGGCGCATGGGCAGACTCTGCGGTTGGAGGATATTCCTGCGTTCGAGGAGTATGTGTTGAGGCAGGTGGATTCGGGAGAGTACGAGATTAGCGCAGAGCTGACCCAAGGTTCGGCGAACCTCGTGCAGGATGCCGATGACGATAGCATCGTGAGGGTCTCCGACATCCAAGGAGGCAAAAACACTCCAGCATGCGTTACCATTACGAACAAGCTGTCCTATGGGAACGTGCCCGCGACAGGAATTGAAGACAATACGGCTCTGTGGGCTTTCGTTGTTGCGGCTGTCCTTGCGCTGCTTGCTATATGGTGGCTTCTGGAAAGGCGTGCGCTATGGGTATGAGACTCGATGTGATGAGCGTGTTGCGCTGGAAAGGTTTGCTCAGTGAAGCGAAAAAGGAAATTCGTTTTGCAACCTTGCTGTTTCAGCTCATCATAAGCATGGCGCTCACCTTTACGCAGCTGGGCTTCTTTGGTGTTAGAATCGGGGATACCACCCTCTTTTATGTCATAGTCTTGCTGATTCCCATTGCGGTGATTCCGTTGCTGCTTGGAACGATCGTGGGAACTGGCTTTGGCCTGCTTTCGGGGTTGTTGCTCTGGCTACGTGCGGGTCTTCTGCCGCTGAACTACTACGAGTTCTCGCTCGTGTCACCTATCACATCCATCATCTTGTTTGGCCTGTGCGGTTTTCTTCAGGGCGTGTTGCTTGCTTGTCTTTTGCGATCAAACTACTTGAAGATTCAGCATGTCGGGCGTGTCGCAGTCTCGTGTGCCATCGTGTCGTGGGTATGCAGCTTGGGTTTCGGCGCGTATTTCATACATCTTGTCACGACGGGGAGTATGGATTTTGGTTCTACGGGTCTGGCGCAGACGATGTCGCCGTCGATGAGCATACCGGAGATGTCCGTTGCCTTGTTGTTTTCTTCACAGATTAGCGTCCAGGCATGGGTCGACACGATTGTTATGACCGTTGCATGCACGGAATTCTATGTTCTCATCAAGAGAATCGAAGCGTTGGAGGATGACATAAGCGTTTATGCGCTCTTTGGGGGATGGCTGTTCAATGTGGTTACGGCTACCTCCTTGATTGCGGTTGTTGTCTGCTTCTTGGGAATCAGCACACATTTGTTGAGCAGGACGGAAGCGGAGGTTAAGAGCGAGGCTGAATACCTTTGCCTCCAGATTTCAAAGCTCGACGAGCACACTTCCACCCCGTATGACCAGCTTCTTGACGGATATACCATGGAGGATACCGGCATTGCGGTCGTCACGTTGAACAACGACGTGTTCATGACTGATAACGAAATGTTTCCCACAGGCCGTGCCATCGATGAGCTGCTAGATGACACGGGCCTCGAGGCAATCAATCGCAGTGTCGAAAGCGGGCGGATGCAGCAGATCTTCTTTGCCGGGACAGGGGTCGCCTCAGACGAGTCCATACGGGATAATCGTTACACACAGATAGTCTATCTCTTTGCGATGAGGGAAGGAGATTACGAAGTCATCATCATCAAACCATCGAGTCTCGTGTTTGCGGAGCGCAGGGGAGCGATGCTTGAGTTGTTTCTCGGGCTGTGCGTGATGATCATTGCCGTATGTGTGATGGTGCTCAATCTGCTCAAAAGGGTCGTCGGCGAACGCATCAGAGAGACTAACGAGGCTCTTGGCAGAATCACCGCAGGTGACTTGGAGGTTCGGGCGGAGGCGTTGGGAACGCGCGAGTTCAAAGCCCTTTCGTCAGGAATCAATCAGACCGTCAACGCGCTGAAGGGGTGGATCGTCGAAGCCGAGACACGCATGGACTCCGAGTTGGCAGCTGCACGAGCCATGCAGGAGGCGGCATTGCCAGCCGCGTTCCCAGCCCTCCCAGATGCCAAGAGGTTCGATATCCATGCGTCCATGAACCCCGCGAGGGAGGTCGGTGGCGACTTCTATGACTTCTTCTTGATTGGCGACGCGAATGCTGCACAGGGCAAGCTGGGTTTTGTGCTCGCAGACGTTTCGGGTAAGGGTGTGCCTGCGGCGCTCTTTATGATGAAGGCAAAGGCGCTTCTGCATGAAAACATGGAGAGCGGTCTGTCGCTGTCGGAGGCCGTGGGACATGCTAATGCGCAGCTCTGCGAAGGCAACAGCGCCTGCACATTCGTGACAGCTTGGATTGGCGTGCTGGATTGGGGTGCCGGGACGATAGAGTACGTGAATGCCGGGCACAACCCGCCGATGATGTGGCGAGTGAGCGATGGCTGGCATTGGATTGAGGATACGGATGCCTCAGGGCCGCCGCTCGGACTCGTTGACCTGCCTTATGCCACCGAGTGCATCGGCGTCGGGGAGGGGGACACGGTTTTGCTCTACACCGACGGTGTGACTGAGGCCGAGAACAAAGACAAGGAGCTGTACGGGGAGAAGCGATTGGAAGCCTTCCTGCTGACGATAGACGATCCGCAGCCATACGAGTTGCTGGAAGCCGTAGCTGTGGAAGTGGTCAAGTTCGCCGATGGTGCCGAACAGTCGGATGACCTTACGATGCTCGCAATCAAGGTCCTCTAGCGAGATAGAGAAAGCCGGAGAATCCCGGCTTGAGTACGGGGGGTACCGGGGAGCAGTTCCCCGGTACCCTATTTGGTCGTTATTTCGACTTACGCGAGAACTTCCGCGATGGTGACGCTGGCGGGGTCGGTAACCTCGATCATCTTGTTGGTGACCGAGGTGAGTGCCTGCGAGAACTCGTTGATGCGCTCGTCGCTGTAGATTGTGCCCATGTATGAGAGCATCACGGTGATGGCATCGGCCGTCTCGAAGACTTGGAGGAAGTTGCGGCGCAGGGCTGCGTCATTGTGGACGGTGACCTGCTCCATCTGAGCGCCCATCATCTGGAGTGCGCTCATGTCGGTGATGGCGGCGTTCTCGAACGAGAGTGCCAGCGCGTCCTCCACGTAGGGGTTGTCCTTGGCGGTCGCCCAGTCGTAGATGCTGTTTGCGATGCCTTCAGCGCTCTGCTTGTTTACCTCGGCATAGAGGTCGGCCAACGTGGTGAGTTTGTCGAGGCGCACACCGAGCGGCAGGAGAAGCGCCAAGAAGCCGCCTGCGCTCTGCTTGCGCTTGGTGACGCGGTTGTGGAATGCGAACTGCGTCATGACGTCGCGCTTGCCCGACATCTTGGCCAGTGCCATGGTGGCGATGGCCGTTAGGAAGTTGCTGCGAGTGATGTCGCAGTTCTGCTCGATGGCCGTGAGCTTGTCCGGCGTCATGTTCGTCGGGATGACGACCTGCTTGTTGTAGTTGCCAGGCTCCTTCTTGTCCGGCTCGATAATCTTGCACCAGTCGACGTTGTCGTAGTTCTCCATGTAGTACTGATACGCCTCGCGGAAGGCGGCGCTGGAGCGCAGGAGCTCCTCATCCTCCAGGTAGGAGTAGTACGTATCGAGCTCGAGCGGCATGCCCATGAATGCCTTGGCGAAACTCTGGAAGATAATCTGCATGCTCATGCCGTCAAAGATGATGTGATGGAAGACGATGAGCAGGTAGCAGTTGTTGTCGGTCTGGATGACGCGCATGCGAACCATGGGCTGGCCGAGGATGGCGAAGTTCTCCACGAGGTTGTTGCGCTTAGCCTCGAACTCGTCGTCACTCATGTGCTCGATCTCGAGCGGCTCAATGGCCGAAGGATCGTAGCGCTGCTGCAGGTCGAAGTCATCGTTGAACTCAAAGACGGTGCCAAAGATGGGATGGTTGTCGATGACCTTGCGCGCGGCGTCAAGCACGTGCTCCGCCTTGTCAGGGCTGCCGAACGAGAACATGAAGGGGAAGAGCCACATGGGCGCCTCGGGCGTGAAGAGCTGGTAGTCGACCACGTTGCGATGCGTGGGAACGAGCTCGTGGGGATGCTTGCGCGCCTCCATCTCCTTCTCTTCCTCAGACACGCCCGTGCCGGTTGCCTGCGACTTGTCCTCGTAGATCTTTGCGATATTCTCTACGGTGCGGCCCTGGAAGATGTCTACCGCCGAGAGGTCGTCGAGCTTCATGAGGGTCAGGACCTTCATCGCTGCTACGGAGCTGCCTCCGAGCGTGTAGAAGTCCTCGGTGATGCCGACGTTGTCGATGCCGAGTGCCGTCTCGAACGCCTTGCAGAGTGCCATCTCGAGGGCGTTGCGCGGAGCGACGAACTCGCCGCGCTCGATGGTGTCGCGCGGATTGGGCAGATCCTTGCGGGCGAGCTTGCCGTTGGGCAGGATCGGCGGCTCCTTGATCTGCATGAAGTAGGCGGGAATCATATAATAGGGGACGATCTTTTCCATGGCCTTGCGGATGTCGTCCTCGCTCTGCTCGAGCTCACCCATGTAATAGACGGCGACGAAGGACTGGCTGGGATCCTCGAAGCCCTTTGCGGCGGCCCACTCCTTGCCAGTGACCTTCTTGAACGCGGCCTCGATCTCGGCCGGCTCGATACGGTTGCCGTCAATCTTGATCATGTCGTTGGAGCGGCCCACGAGCACGAGATTGCCGTCGGGAAGCATGCGACCGAGGTCGCCCGTGTGATACCAGCCGTCGCGCAGCGCCTCGGCGGTCTGCTCGGGCAGGTTGATGTAGCCACGCATGAAGGGGTTCTCAAATATGATCTCGCCCGTTTCGCCCTCGGGCACGTCGTTGCCATCCTCGTCGATCAGACGAATCTGGATGATGGGGGTGTTTGGCTTACCCACGGGGCAGACGTCATAGGGCTTGTCGATCTCGAACTGGCAGAGCGTGAAGGCGCCCTCACTCATGGCGTAGTTGTTGATGAGCTTGATTCCGCGAAGGCTAATGCCATTGGCGGGCTCCGAACCGGTGTGAACAAGCTTCAGATAGGGACCAAGGTCGCCGCCCACGGCACGGATGAGGGAGGGCGAGAGGTAGGTGATGGCAATCTTGTTCTCGATGTAGTACTGGATGAGCTTGCGCGGGTTCTTGACGGTGGCAAGAGGTATGACGTAGAAGCAGCACGGTGCGTACATCACACCCGTGAGCGACTTGATTGAGACCACGAAGTTGAGCGGGGCGATGAGAGCTCCACGTGCGCCTGGCTCGATCTGCAGTTTGCCAGCAATCGCGTCGAGCTTGATGTCGCCGTACTCGTGCAACACGCCCTTGGGACGTCCGGTCGAACCCGAGGTGTACACGGCGAAGCAGGCATCATGGTCGTCGGCACGCTCGTAGCCGGCCAAGGGCTCCTGCTCCTTGAGAATGCGCTCCATGAGGGGAGCGTCAATCGTGAGCTTGCAGCCGCAGTCGTTACGAATGAACTCGATGCGGTCTGGCGCGTATGTATCCTCGACGGCCACGAACGCCGCTCCGGCCTTCCACACGCCGATCATGGCGATGATCGGGAAGACGCCACGCGGCAGACAGACCATCACGAAGTCTTCGCGACCGATGCCCTGCTCCTTGAGGTAGCCGTAGACACGAGCGGAGGCACGGTCGACGCGGGCGCGCGTCCAGCCTTTGTAGTAGGTGTCGTCCACGAGCATGGGTGACTCGGGCATCTCGACCGTCCACTTGGTGAATGCATCCAGGAAATAGGGGACTTTCTCGAGAATGCTCAGATCCATGGTATGTCCTTTCTCTCGGATACCCTAGGGGCTACTGGATGTTGAGCAGAGCAGTGAGTTTGGTGACCTCAAAGATTCCGGTCACAACCTCGTTGCAGTTCTTGATGGTGTGGGTGCCCCGAGTGCCGATCTCCTTGCACGCCGAGAGGAAGACGCGCAATCCGGCGCTCGAGATGTACTCGAGCCCTTCGCAGTCGATGTTGAGGTTGTTCACACCGTCGAGGTGATTGTTCACCTCGTTCTCGAACTGGCTGGCAGTAGCCGAGTCAAGTCTGCCGGTCAGCTTGACGTCGAGCGTGTCTCCTGATAATTCCTTGGCGATTGTGAGCATGGCATTGTCCTAACGTACACGTGTCTAACAGATACGATAGCTTTGAGTATAACGTATCAGGGTATACGTCAGGATTCCCTGACGTGAGGAATACGCCAGCGGTCTCATGATGGGCGTCAGGTTCGCGGTTTATCGCTAGAAGACAAGCCCTTCTTCGCCGCAGAAGAGCTTGGTAGAGATGTAGCGCTCGCCAGTGTCAGGCAGGATGGTGACGACGGTGTGGCCGGGGCCAAGCTTGCGCGCCAGTCTCAGCGCGGCCACCACGTTCGTGCCGCTTGAGATTCCGCACATCAGCCCCTCCTCACGGGCGAGGCGACGTGACATCTCCATGGCCTCGATGTCCGTGACGATGCAGATTTCGTCGTAGATGTTCGTGTCGAGGATGGCTGGCACGATACCGTCACCGATGCCCATCTGCAGATGCGTCCCCACGGAGCCTCCCGAGAGGATGGCTGCGTTCTCGGGCTCGACCGCCCAGATGGTCACGTCGGGGTTGGCTTCGCGCAGGGCACGTCCGATGCCGGTGATGGTGCCGCCCGTTCCCACGCCAGAACAGAATCCGTCGATGGGCGCATCCACGTCATCGAGGATCTCGCGGGCTGTGTGCTCGTACTGTGCGGCGAGGTTGTCCTCGTTCTCGAACTGCTGGGGTACGTATACGCGCGGGTCTGCGGCAGCCATACACTCCGCCCGTTCGATGCAGCGTTGCACGCAGGCGCCGATGTCGCCGTCGTCGTGCTCGAGCAGGACGTCAGCGCCGTAGTGGACCACGAGCCTCCTGCGCTCCACCGATACCGAGTCGGGCATGATGATCTTTGCGCGGAAGCCGAGCACGGCGGCTACGAGGGCGAGACCAATGCCCTGATTTCCGCTCGTCGGTTCGACAATGATGGAGTCAGGATGCAGATCGCCGCGCTCCCGCGCCGCGAGAATCATCTGGAGTGCAGTGCGCGTCTTGATTGAGCCGCCGACGTTGATGGCCTCGAACTTGACGAGTATGCGGGCGCAGTCGTCTCCCGCGATGCGTTGGAGCTGAATCAGTGGCGTGTGACCGACTGCCTCTAGGACGTTTCGGTAGACCATATATCCTCCCGTTTGTCAGAAACGCTCAAGATTCTAGCAGGTTCGACGGACCGATGCCGAAAACACTCAATTGCGGTAACAGGGTGTTTCCTTCGCTCCAAAATCGGGTGCGTGATTTCGAATCGAGTGCGTGGTTCTTGTCATCGAGAAGGTCCCGAGTGCGTGATTCGACGCCCGAATCACGCACTCGGGGCATTTAGGATGACGCAGACCACGCACTCGATTGGCGACCGCGCGACCTTCGGGTGAACGGGGGAGGCAATTCACCGTGAAATGCCTCCGTCCCCTTTCACCGTGAAATGCCGCCGTCCCCCTTCACCCACCGTGAAAGAGAGACAAAAGAGCAGCCCATCAAGGATGACGTTCCGTCCGTGTATTACACTGTGTCTAAATTAGCAAAAAAACGAGACCAAGAGGTGGTGCACATGAGTTTGCCGTTGAGGTCGAGCGGGAGAATGAGCCGTCGTCAGTTCCTCAAAGGTTCTGTCGGAGCGAGTGCTGCGTTGGGTCTTTCGGCTTGCGCAGGGAACGAGGGGCAAAGCGAGCGTTCGCAAGAGGCTCAGCAGGAAACGACATCCGCCTCAGGTAAGGTCGCGATTATTCACACCAATGACACGCATGGCCATGACCTCCTGGATGAGGAGTCTCTGGGCTTCGCGGCGGTGGCGCAGCTCAAATCGGACTGGGAGGCCAAGGGCTACGAGGTACTTCTTTTTGATGCCGGTGATGCTGCGCAAGGAGACAACTTGGTAGACCGGTCCAAGGGCGATGCTGCGATAGAATTCATGAACAAAGTCGGTTATAACGCCATGACCCTTGGCAATCACGAGTTCGACTTTGGCCAAGACAAGATTACGGACTATGTGGCGGCGGCGACCTTCCCAATTGTCTCGGCAAACATCACGGTGGATGCGACGGGTGAGAGGCTTGTGGACCCCTCGTGCGTCATCACCCTCAGAGACGGTCGAAAGGTGGGTGTGTTTGGCTTAACGACTCCCGAGACCTATACCAAGTCCAATCCGCTACTGGTCAATGGGCTGGCCTTTGCCCAAGGAGAGGAACTCTATGCCTGTGCGCAAGAGCAAGTGGACGATCTCAAGGGGAAGGGGTGCGACCTTGTCATCTGCCTGGGGCACTTGGGTGAGTCCGATGGGTCGGCTCCAAACCGTGCGCAGGACGTGGTGACGAACGTGAGCGGCATTGATCTCTTCATCGATGGTCACGACCATCTAGAGGAGGGCCAGTCGCTCAAAGACGCCTCTGGTGGCGAGACGCTCATGGTCGAGGCGGAATGCTATACCCATATGATTGGTGTTGTTACGTGGGAGGACGGAAGGCTAGAGCAACAGCTCGTGAAGTTCGGGGAGTATGATGGTCAGGACGCGACCGTTGCTGCGGCGGTGCAGGAGGTATCCGACGAGATAAATAAGGACCTGAGTGTGGTCGTGGGCACGACGCCGTTTTTACTCAATGGCGAGCGCAGTCCTGGTGTGCGTACCCAAGAGACCAATCTCGGTGACTTCGTGGCCGACGCCGTGTTGTGGGAGGCACAGCAGTCTGCCGAAGATACCCCTCAGTGTGCAGTAATGAATGGCGGTGGCATTCGTCGTTCGATTGACGCGGGTGACATCAAGCTCGGGGACGTGCTTGAGGTCGCCCCCTTCCTCAACTATATCTGCACGATTAAGGTGTCAGGTTCCCAACTCCTTGAGGCGTTCGAGGCATCATGCTTTGCGACACCCGGCGAGATAGGTGGGTTCCCGCAGGTGAGTGGTATCGAATACTCCATCGATACCACCGTGCCATTCGAGGAGGGCGACTTGTATCCCGACTCGACGTTTCACGCTCCAGCTAAGCCGGGGTCACGCGTCACCATTCAAAGCGTGGATGGAGCACCATTTGACGAGAGCGCGACCTATACCGTAGCGACACTTGACTTCATGTGTGCTGGTGGCGACACGTACTACGTGTTTGCCGAGACTGCGCAGACCACGATGAAGGGCACGGGGTATCTCATGCAAGATGCGTTACGTTACTACCTCGAGGAGGCGTGCGGCGGTGAGGTTGGCAACCAGTACGCTGAACCCCAAGGCCGTATCAAGATTGTCACCACCTGATGAAGGGGAGCCTTCGCGACACTTCGCGGGCCGACTACGCGAGTACCCGCGAGCAATCCCTTGGCGCCTGGGTTGCCCATGTGGAGGAAGGAAGTCCCGCTTGGGAGGCAGGGCTTGAGGAGGGCATGCGCATCGATGCCGTCAACGGTCATGCGCTGCCCGACATCATCGCCTGGCGCTGGGAGGCCGATGGCGAGCTTGCGGAGCTTGACGTCTATGACCCGACAGACGATGGGGAATACGTCTGCATCCTCGAACGCGAGCCGGGGCAGGACTGGGGCATCGAGTTCACCGACGTGCTCTTTGACGGCATTCGCACCTGCGTGAACGCATGCCAGTTCTGTTTCATGGCGATGTTGCCTCCCGGCGTGCGTCGCTCGCTGCTACTGCGCGATGATGACTATCGGCTCTCATTCTTGCAGGGAAACTTCGTGACGCTCACCAACCTCACTGACGAGGACGTGGAGCGCATCATCACCTGCCGTATGGAGCCGATGAACGTCTCGATACACGCGGTAAGCGAAGAGGTGCGAGTGCCTCTCATCGGGCGGCACGCCATGCGCGGCATTGAGGTGCTTGAGCGGCTTTGCGAGGCGAACATCGAGATCCACGGACAGATCGTCCTCTGCGCGGGTATCAATGACGGGGAAGAGCTTGAGCGCACGCTCGCATGGGTGGAGGCGCGCCCGCAGATCACATCCCTCGCAATCGTGCCGTTGGGCTATACCAAGTACTCGAGGCGCTTCTCTTCGTCGTACTCCGAGGATGTCGATGCGAGCAGAGCGGTGGTGCGGACGCTTGAGCCCTATCAGTGTCAGGCGCGTCGCGAGCTTGGCGTCACACGCTTCCAGCTCTCTGACGAGTTCTACCTCGACGCGAAGCTTCCCATTCCGGCGGCCGAGACCTATGACGGCTACCCGCAGTTCTACGACGGCATCGGCATGCTGCGTTACTTCTTGGACGAGAACGAGCAGGTCATGCAGGCGCGTGCGGATGACGTGCGGAATCTGGTCGCGGCGATTGAGGCGGCGGGGGAGCGGGTCCTGCTCGTCTGCGGCGAGGCTGCGCTGGGGGTATATGGGGAGCTCTGTCATGCGTGGGCGGGGCGCATCGAGCCGTTTGCGGTGCGCAACGACTACTATGGCGGCGACGTCAACGTGACGGGGCTTATCGTGGCTTGCGACCTGCTGGCGCAACTGCCGACGGACCTCGTGCGGACGCTGGTGGTCTTGCCCGAGGTGATGTTTAACTTCGACCATATGACGCTCGACGGCGTGTCTCTGGCTGAGGTGGTCGCCGAACTAGAGCGACGCGGGGCTCGAGTCTTTGTGAGCACGCCGAGCCCGGAACACATCCTCGATACCCTCCTTCAGGACAAAGGGGACGGAGGCGTTTGTCCGTGGGAGGCGCTTGTCCCAAGCGGGACTAGCTAGCCGAGGGACCTTGTTCCATCTACGATGCGGTAGTACGCGCGCGAGGTGAGGAGATAGACCAGAAGGTAGAGCGCTCCGTACGCGACCAGAGTAAAAGCGGCGCAAGTCATGACGAACCATGAGTCGGTGATGCCAAAGACCATCACGATTCTGCCCGTCATGGGAAGGGCTGCCAACAGGTGGCATGTCGCTAGCACGAGTGGCGGAAGAAACACCAGAGAGATTTGGCCGCGAATCGCCATTGCGGCCTCGTCATCCGACATCCCAACCTGTCGCATGATGGTGAAGCCCCGAGCATCTTCGTAACCCTCCGACACCTGCTTGTAGTAGATGATCAAGGTTACCGCCATGAGGAAGAGGATGCTCAGAAAGAGACCTACAAAGAAGTAACCACTCATGAGTGAGCGCGCTTCCGGGCCACCCTCCTGCATCGCGCCTGAAATCGCCCCAGCATACATGCAGAGCGTGGTCGACGCCGTCACAAGCACCATTGTTGACAGGACGCAAATGGTTGCGAGCCCGGCGGCGTTGCGCCTCATACGGTGCAGCATGCTTGCCACGGCAAAGAAGTGTTTGGGCTGGTAGTAGTACGTCTTGTTGGCGCGTAGCCTCTTGAGCACGGCGATGCTTGCAGACGAGAACAAGCAATACGTCGCCACGATGACTAGCAGCACGGCTACAAGGAGCAGTCCAAGGCTCTGAAGCGGATTGGTGAAGATCGAGATGAAGTATCCTGCGGCCAGGAACACAAGGCCTAGGACGGTGACAAGCCATCTCGTTTTCGGCTCACGGTCGCCGACGTCACTGCCGTGTAGCAGCTCGATGGGCCGCAGGAGGCTCACATGAGCGAGATTGCTGACGAGGCTCAGCAATAGTATGAACCCATAGACAAACACGGTGTAGAAAACCGCGATTCGTGGCACTTCAAAGACAAGCGGGACATCCGTTTGCATGACAGAGCGAAAGAGGACGATGAAGAGTTGCGAGAAGCAGATTCCCAGTACGAGACCGCCGCCGATGGCGACCAGACCAGTGAAGACCGCCTCCCGACGAAGCAGTTTCCTCAGGTGACGCCGCTCCATGCCAAGGATACGGTACAGGCCAAGCTCGTGATGCCGGCGCTTCATGAGGAAGCTGTTGGTATAGAAGAAGAGAAAGAACGAGAAGAGGTCGACCGCCAGCACAACGATTGACAGCAGGCCATGAATGGATGAGGAGCCTGGAAGCATGTCCATGCCGCGGTTCATGTTGAGGAACTGAATGTCGTAATGAAGCGCCACGGTTACCATGCAGGACAACAAGTATGGCAGGTAGGACCGGGCGTTGAGGCGGATGGATTGCGCTGCAAGCCTCGTGTACAGAAAGCCGCTACGCACGGGCTAACCCTTCTCGCGGAGGGCGGGAAGACTCGCGGTTCGAGGCGCGTCCGACTGTTGTGGCGAGCGCACGCGAAACAGCCGCATAGAACTCCTCGGTGCTATGCTCGCCGCGCCGGATCTGACGGTGGATTATCCCGTCCTTGAGGAAAAGCACGCGCGTGGCATGACTCGCCGCACCTACGCTATGGGTGACCATCACAATGGTTTGCCCGCGTGCATTCAGGCGTCCGAGCGTTGCGAGTAGGCTTTCGGAGGCACGAGAATCGAGAGCTCCTGTTGGCTCGTCCGCGAGGAGGATGGACGGACGGGTAATGAGCGCGCGGGCCATAGCCGTTCGTTGTTTTTGGCCACCAGATAGCTCGTAGGGGTATTGGTCGGCGAGTTGGTCGATGCCCAGCGCCTTGAGCAGCGGTACGAGTCGACGCTCCATCTCCTCGTGGGGTGTGTTTGCCAAGACGAGCGGCAGAAAGACATTGTCTCGAACGGTGAGAGCATCAATCAGATTGAAGTCTTGGAAGACGAACCCCAGGTGTTCGCGACGGAAGGCCGCCAGCTCTCGCTCGCGAGCGCGCGCAATGTCCCTGCCCTCTAGGAGCACCTGCCCCGACGTGGGCGTATCAAGTCCTGCCAAAATGTTGAGGAGCGTGGTCTTGCCCGAACCGCTCTCGCCCATAATGGCAACGAACTCGCCCCGTCTCACCGAAAAGGACACGTCGCGAAGCGCCTCGACGCCCACGCCGACGAGCCGGGGCTTGTAGACCTTCTTGACATTCCTTACCTCGAGCAATGCCATGGGCAACCTTCCGTCCGATCGCGAATCACCGTCAGTATACAGCCTGGGACAAGGCTAGCGGTGGACAAGGGGGAGGCGTTTAGAACCGACCCCCATATCGAAACCCCTGTATCGCTCGGCCTGTATCGGACGCACTGTATCGTAGGCTGTGGTATGCTTTGCCTACCGGAGATGAAAACACGACCCCGTTGGGTAGTCGGGGTGCGGCTTCAGCGTCGTCAGTAACCTGCCTCCTTGGTTGTCCCTTCTCCGCGTGGCATCTACATAAAGGAGGAATCGCCATGCGGAAGATTGGGGCGTCCTCCACCCTGACCGTGTATCATGACGGCCAGTTTTGGGTGGGGGTCTACGAGCAGGTAGAGGACGGCAGCTACAGCGTATGTCGTATCGTTTTCGGTGCAGAGCCGTCCAACGAGGAAATCCTAGACCTCGTTTGTAACGGATACAATGAGCTTCGCTTCACGAGTCCCATTGCCCACGAGGAAACACGGAAGCCAGTGGCAAATCCCAAGCGACGCCAGCGCGAAGCATCCCGCGAGATGAAGAAGCACGGTCCCTCCACCAAGGCACAGCAGGCGCTGTCGGAGGAGCGAGAGGCCACCGCCCGGCTGAAGAAGGTCGACGCACGGGAACGGCGCGAAGACGAGCAGCGTCAGGAGAAACGCAAGGCAAAACACCGCGGCAGGTGAACAGCGTAGGTATCCGAATGATGTGGGAGAACGGAACCCTGCATCGGAAGACCATGTATGCTTGGAGCACCGGAAAAGTAGTACGCCATGGAAATGGGGGAGAACAATGGAGGTACGCAAACTAATCGACCCGCGCGACTGGTTGGAGAGTGAGCGCGTCATAGCTACCGCCTTCCTGCATCCGTGGGACGAAGACGAGGCGCGCAAGCAGGTTGATGCGCAGGCAAACGGCGAGGCCCCGCGCTACGAGGAGTCATGGGGCCTTTTTGATGATGGCGTGATGCTTACAAGTATCTCTACCCTTCGGCATCAGCTTTCCCTTGGTGGCGAGACTATTGGTGCAGGCGAAGCCCATATGGTTGGTTCGCTTCCAGAGCGCCGGGGCGGCGGTGGAGTTCGCCTGCTCATGCGCGAGATCCTGCGCGACTTTCGCATACGTGGTGACGTGCTTGCGGTGCTCATACCCTTCTCATGTGAGTTCTATCGCAAATTCGGCTTTGAGGTGGCGTCGCGTATGCTGTGCCAGAGACTGCCCATCGACCAGCTGAAAGACTTTGTCTGTGACATGCGTGTGACGCGCATTTGGAAGAAGGACGATCTCGCCGTAGCCCGCGCATTATGGGATGCCTTTGCAAGGCGTCGCGACCTGTCCGAGTTACGCGATGACGGCGCGTGGGCATGGCGTGGCAATGGTGACTTCGGCGAGCCGGATTTCTTGCATCCAGAACGCCAGCGCTATGCGTACGTTTTGTGGGATGGTGACAAGCCCTGTGCCTACGTGCGCTTTTCGTTCTTCCACGAACCCGATATGCCCTTCGTGGGCGAGCTAGACGTGTCCGAGATGACCTGGGAAAGTCCCGCAGCCTTTCGGGCGGTGCTCGGTTTTCTTTATCGCATGCGGGCCAAGGTGAGCCACGTGAACGTCTCGCTCGCCGATGTGGAACTGGCCACGATGGTCCCCGAGGGCGATAAGGTCGAACAGCGTGTGGAGTGTCACGCGATGGCCCGGCTCCTGGACCCGGCGTGTATTCTTCGTCTGATGCCGCACCCTCATGGCACTGGCTCCTACGTTCTGGGCATCGGGGATGCTTTCCTGCCCGAGGTGGGAGGGCGATGGAAGGTCGCGTATAAAGACGGGCGGGCATTGAGCGTGGAGCGTACAGACCTTGAGGTGGACTTGGTCGTAGACCAGACGGTCGCATGCCAGCTGCTCCTTGGGCGAATCGGTTTTGACGACGCGCTCTACCGTCCTGGTGTGACGGTACAGGGAAACGAAGAAACTCTTGCGCGTGTCTTCGTCCAACGGCCTGTGCATTTCACTCTCGGCTCGTGAGATGAGATGGGCGAGGCTTAACCTTTGCTCACTCGCGCATGAACTCGGGCATCTTGCCTCTGGCCGTCGCCGCGGCAATCTGCGCCATGGCCTCCGCAACCGATTCCTCGAGCGCGTCACCGATGTGCCATCGGGCGACGGCGGCCGCATGTTCGCTTGCGTTGGCGACGGCCACCGAGTTGGGCACTGCCTCGAGCATCGAGATGTCGTTGTCCGCGTCGCCGAAGACCGCGACCTCGTCGAGGCCGATCCCCAATGCTGCCGCCATGATGCGCGTTGCGCTGCCCTTGCCGTAGCCCTTTGGCGCTATATCGATGACGTTCGCGTCCGGTGCCGGAAGGACGAAGTCCAGCTCGGGCACCTCGGCTCGTAGCAGGTCGCACAGATGCACCGTTCTATCGGAGTCATGCAGTCGCACGATGACCTTGAGCGTCGGTCCTTCCACCTCGGGAAGCATTCTCTCCACTCGAAGAAAGCCGCTTTCGCCCTGCTGATCCACGCGATACTTGCGTGACACGCCCCAGTTGGGGCCATCGCCCTCCATATCGAAGAATACGAGGAAGCCGTCTGGTTGCTCGTCGAGAATGTCGGAGATGCGCTGCAGGGGTTCGGCGGGCGTCCATTCTCGATGGACGACCTTGCCGTCCACGCAGACGAGTTGGCCGTTGGCGTAGGCGCCAGTGTCGTACGTCCATGACTCGCCGCGGAAGGTCTCGGCCATGGACGAGGGCGGGCGACCCGTCATCGGACCAAAGTGCGCGCCGACGTCGATGAGGGCCCGGATGGCGGCGAGTCCCTTGTTAGAGATCTTTGCGTCGCGGAATTCCTCGTTGGGCCTGTGGGGGATGAGGGTGTTGTCGAGGTCGGAGAGGACGAGCTTGATCATGGGGCTTCCCCCTTTGCTGTTTCACTGCGGATTTGACATAGGGTTTCGTTGGGAAGGAGCTTAGCACATGGGCCGCTGAGAGGCTCCTCTCATATCGGGAGGTCTTGTCCATGTGCTGAGGTCGTTTCGGGGGCGCAGAGTTCGCCAAGGTGGCATATGCCCTTGTCTCCGACCATCCGCCATGCTTGTTACCCGACCGTCATGGCAAGTTCGACTGTTCTTTCCTTGTCACTATACAGCAGCACAGATTGCGGCGGGTGGAGCGGACGGGACAAACGTCCCCGTCCCCGTTGTCCGTCTGG
>CACXDP010000258.1 GCA_902766445.1 uncultured Coriobacteriaceae bacterium | reverse complement strand
CCTTTGCTCGACGATCTGCGCGGTGAGCTGCGATAGGGGAGTGAGATACCATGGGAATACTGGAGTTTATCTTTGGAATCTTGGCCTTGGGAGTCGCAGGCGCACTCGCCGTGTCAGTCGTGGGACTCGCCATGCTTGGGCTGATAATCTGGGGTTGTATCTCGGTCGTGGGAAAGCTGACGGGCAAAAACAAACAACAGCAAAGCATCCCTTCTGGCGCGCAGCGGCGTGATTTGCCGGGCGAGACCACGGAGCGCAGCTCGGGGCGGAGGACTGAGGTTGGAACGCGAGTAGCGGCACGAACCGCCGACAAGGCAGCAGGCGTGCAGAGGCAACAGAACGTGACGGCGCCAGGCGTGATGCGCGACTACGAGTACCTCGATGTCAACGAAGGGGCTACGGCCGAAAAGATTACCAATGCGATGAGAGACTTCGAGGGAGCGCCCTATGTGGGGGAGTACGCGCGCGCCGTCATCTCAACGCTCCAGAAGGCCGAGTTCCGTCGCAAGGGTCTCTTTTCGGCGATCAACCGCGAGTTTGAGGCAAACACCATCACATGGGACAAGTTCTCGGCGCCGGTTGACGTGGCGATGGACGGCATCCTTCGCAATTGCGCGCAGCTTGCCAATCGCGTGCAGGGTTTTGACGTTGCCGAATACGAGCGGCTGAAGCGCTTGGTCAATGCCGGTGCCTGCGAGAAGGGCAGCAGCAAATGGGAGCGCTGGAAGATATACGAGAACACGCTGGCCGAGATGGACGAGATCCAGCGTGACAACGAAAAGCTGCTCTTTGAGCTTGAAAAGCTCCAAGACGAGCTTGGCAAGCTCGGTGGCAAGAATCCCGGCGGCACGACTGACGAGATCGCCGAGGAGATTCGCAGGCTCTCAGAGGATGCGAAGTACTACTCGTGAGCCCAAAACGGGCAAATGTGGAGAGTTCTACACATGTGTTGACCGAAGAAGTGAGGGCGAGTAATATTGCTTCTTGCATTGCGGGGTGGAGCAGTTTGGTAGCTCGCCGGGCTCATAACCCGGAGGTCGTTGGTTCAAATCCAGCCCCCGCGACCCGATTTCTCACAGGCCCTGCGGGGCCTGTTTTCGTATCGGAGAGCTGGGAGGCGACCATAACCTTAGGAAACAAGCTGGGCATAGCCGATCCCATCAAGCTCGCCCACGAGGAGGAGCGTATCTCCAAGACCGCGGCACTCGCGATGTATGGGGACGGCACGCTCGACGATGTGGCGCTTCTCGCTCGTGGCCTCGACGCGAGCTACGCCTACGAGGGCTACGGAGCTGTAGGGCCTGATCCTTGGTAGATGGGCGTCGGCCCTCGGCACCTTCCCGCGTACTCTTACTCTTCACGGGCGCCTGCGGTTACCGCATCGTGGCGTTCGGTTGGCATCGTGAGGAAATTCACTCCTGGTGCGATGTCGAGGAGCCCATAGGGAAACACTCCATTGGCGAGCGTGTGGATACGCGCATGTCGGCCAAAGGGTATTGCGTGTATATAGTAGGATGATAGAGCGTCTTTCCGATTCGTTTGTTTCAAAGAATGGGGTCTCGCATGAGGGGAATTGCCAAGGGCGTCGTCGCCCTCTCGCTTTTCGTGTTGCTGGCGTTTAGCGGTATGTGATCGGTTGCTCTCGCCGAGCCTGGCGAGTCGACGGCTGGCGACGTCCCCGCTCGTTTCGACCTGCGCGACGTCGACGGCGTAAGCTATGTCACGCCCGTCAAGAATCAAAGACCCTTCGGCACGTGCTGGGGCTTC
This sequence comes from uncultured Coriobacteriaceae bacterium, assembly GCA_902766445.1. Classification (GTDB taxonomy): domain Bacteria; phylum Actinomycetota; class Coriobacteriia; order Coriobacteriales; family Atopobiaceae; genus RUG440. The sequence goes on along the minus strand of CACXDP010000258.1, from coordinate 424 downwards.
GCATCCACGTCTGCCGCCGAGACGAGCATTCTCAGCCAAGGCCTCGCGAATCCCGGCATCGACGCGTCCAACCTCGACCTGTCCGAGAAACAACTTGCGTACTACACTCATACTCACATCACTGATCCGAGTCATCCGCAATACGGCGAGGGTATGTACAACGCGAACGGCGGTACCGCCGCGGCGGACACGTATGGGGGAGGGACGCCTTTCATGGCTGCGAACGCCTACGCCACGGGCATCGGCCCAACCCTGGAAAGCCGGGACGAGCCGTACGAGTACCACGGAACAGGCAAAATCGTGGCCGAAAGCGGCACGTCCTACTCCGCCGACGACGACTGGTCGCTTGGCGACGAGTACCGCAACCAGCAGGATTTCATACTGAAGGAAGCGTACCTTCTTCCAACGCCGGCGGTCGTCACCT
>CACXDP010000257.1 GCA_902766445.1 uncultured Coriobacteriaceae bacterium | reverse complement strand
TCTTGAACGAGCCGCCCTTGGAGCCCGTGTAGTTGCCGTTAGGGGTGGCCGTGATGGTGAAGGTGGCCGTGCCGACGTCCTCGTTGTCGTCGTAGGCGATGGCATAGTCGTCGCCCTCCTCGAGTTCCTTGCCCTTGAGGGTGACCGTGATGTTCTGGGTGATGCAATCGCCCGTGTAGGACTTGTCCTCGACGCCTGTGATGGTCGCGTCCTTGATGTCGGCCTCCGCGATCTTGAAGGTCTTCTTCTGTTCGCCGACGTAGGGTGCAATTCCCTTGATTTTGACGGTCGCGGTGCCGACCTCGTCGTTGTCGTCGTAGTCAAGCTCGTAGTCCGCGCCCTTATTGAGGGTCTTGCTGCCAAGCGTCACGGTGGGCTCGGGCTTGATCTCTTTCCCGTTGTCGTAGATCTGGTCGGGGATCTCAGAGATGGTGGCCTTTGCGAGGTTGGCCGTGATCTCGAAGGTCTCGCTGATGGGGCTGCCGTTGTAGTTCTTCGTGAAGGTGACGGTGACGGTCGCGGTGCCGGGCTCTTTGTTGTTCTCGTAGGAGAGCGTGTAGTCGACGTCCTTCGTGAGCGTGCGGGTACCGACCTTGACGGTGGGGTTCTGGGTGATGGGGCTGCCGGTGTAGTCCTTGTCCACGACGCCTGTTACCTGGGCGTTCGAGGCGTCGGCGGGCTTGATCTGGAAGGTGCCGCTCTTGGTGCCGGCATAGTTGTTCTTGGCGGTGACGGTGAAGGAGGCCGTGCCGACGTTCACGTTATTTGCGTAGGTGACCTCGTAGTCGCTCTTGGCAAGGACGGTACCGTCTTTGAGGGTGACCTTGAGGTCATTCTGGGTGATGGGGCTGCCGGTGTAGGTGGCGTCCTCAACGCCCGTGACGGTCGCGTCAGCGATGCTGTCCTTCGCGATGTTGAAGGTGACGGTACGCGTGCCCGTGAAGGGGGCCTTGCCGGCGACCTTGATGGCCGCGGTGCCGACGGCGGTATTGTTGGCGTACGTAAGCGTGTAATCGGTGTCCTTCGTGAGCTTGGTGCCATTCTTGCTGTACGTGACGGTGACCGAGGGCTCGATGGCCTTGCCGGTATAGACGACGGCCTCGGGCTGGCTGACGGTGAAGACGAAGCCGCTGTTGTCCTTCTTCGTGAGGTCGCCGTCGACGGTCACGGTGGCCTCGAGGGCGATGAAATCGCCGTTCTTTGCATACACCTTGGCGGTGCCGTCGCCAGCAGCCGTGATGACGCCTGACGCGGTGACGGTGGCGACCTTGGCGTTGCTCGAGGTCCACGTGTAGCGTGAGGCGTCGTCGAGTTTCCCGCGGTTCGCGATGTCGAGGGTTGTGCCTGCGAGCATGCGTGCGGAGGTCACGACGGGCTCGCCGATCTGGATCGTCTTCGTGAGGGTAAACTGCGAGCCGCCGGGGTTCGGCGTGAGCAGCTTTGCCGTTATGGTGAAGATGCCCTTCGTGCCTTTCGCCTTCAGGACGCCGTTCTTGTAGACTTTTTGGCCGGATTGTGAGCTGGGGTCGATATTCGTGAAAGACGCGAGCGAAGAATCGGAGACTGACCACTCCCAGCGCAGCGGGTTGCCGGCCACCGTATAGGTCGCGGTCTCGTTGGGCTTGATGTAGGAGCTTCCCTCGATGGGACCGACCACCGTGACGGCCTTGCGCCCTGTCGAGGAGCTGAGCAGAACCTGGCCCGCCGATTTCGGTGTCGCCTGTCCGGTGGGCGTGACGGAAAGAATGCTCGCGTCGTTCGAGCCGAGGTTGCTGCCTGAATAGCTCACGCTGTCGTTTCCGACGCCCACATACGCGGGGCCGCCGATGAGGTCGTTGGGGTTGGCCTTAACTGCCTGAAGTGCGTTGACCTCGCCGAAGCCCGTCTCGCTGTCAAAACCGCCACCGTTGAGAGGCCTCGCGGTGGAGAGGAGGGTGTCGATGGCCTGCTGGGCGCCCTCGGCAGTTGTGGCATAGTTCCTGTTGGCAAACATGAGGGCGAGCACGCCGGCGACGTGCGGTGCCGCCATGGACGTGCCGCTCATCGCACCGTAGCGAACGTTCTTGTCGTCACCTACCGTAGCCGTGCCCTTGAGGGTGGAGAGAATGTGGGTGCCCGGTGCCGAGATGTCCTTGGTCATCTCGCCGGACCTGTTGTAGTTGGATCCTTCATAGCGGCGTACGTCATACGCATCCGTGTACGAGACGTCGTTGACTAGAGTCGAGGTGATGTTACCAGTGAGGGTCTTGTTCTCGAGATTGATGACGCTCACGATCGGGGCGTAGTCGGCGGGGAAATTGATGAACGG
>CACXDP010000256.1 GCA_902766445.1 uncultured Coriobacteriaceae bacterium | reverse complement strand
GTACGGCCATGTGGAGGGCCCGATCGAGCGCATGGTTTGCCGCGAGGCTGGACATCCCGTGGTCGACGCGGCATCTGTCGCCGCCACCCGCGAGGCTGAGGCGCTTGTTGCCGAGCTCGGCGCCGACGACCTCGTCCTCTTCCTCGTCTCTGGCGGAGGCAGCGCGCTCTTTGAGGATCCCCAGGTTGAGCTCGCAGAACTCGAGGACATCACGCGGCAGCTACTCGCCTCGGGAGCCTCCATCGACGAGATGAACGTCATCCGGAAGCACCTCTCCAAGGTCAAGGGCGGACGCTTCGCTGAGCTGTGCGCACCGGCGCAAGTCCTTGTCATCGCGCTTTCAGACGTGGTGGGCGACCGTCTCGACACGATAGCGAGCGGCCCCGCCTATCCTGACGCCTCGACCACAGAAGACGCCCTCGCGCTCGTGCGACGCTACCGCCTCAAACTCTCGCCGCAGGCACTCGAAGCCCTCGCCAAGGAGACGCCCAAGGCGCTTGACAACGCAACGACGAAGGTTACCGGCAGCGTGCGCAACCTCGTGGCGAGCGCCGCTTCGGCATGCAAGGAGTTGGGGTACGAGCCTGTCGTGCTCACTTCTTCACTCTGCTGCGAGGCGCGCGAAGCGGGATCCTTCCTCGGGGCCATTGCGCGCGAACACGCAGGCGACGGACGGAAGTTGGCCTTTGTCGCTGGCGGCGAGACCGTCGTTCACCTGCGGGGCAGTGGCCTCGGAGGCCGCAACCAAGAGCTCGCGCTCGCGGCCGCACCCGCCATCGGCGGACTCGCCAACGTCTGCGTCATCTCGGTGGGAAGCGACGGTACCGACGGCCCTACCGATGCGGCGGGCGGCTTCGTGGACGGCAGCACGGTTGCCGAGCTGGCAGCGGCCGACTTGCGCGTGGACGATGTCCTCGACACCAGCGACTCATACCACGCGCTCGACGCCATCGGCGGACTCGTAAAGACCGGCCCCACCGGCACCAACGTCAACGACGTCGCTGTCGTTCTTATCCGAGCGTAGGCACCGCACGAGGCATCCAGCCATATCGGACATCGAGAACCGTTCCCTGAGGTCCGCAGCAGCTATTGCAAGAATATTCGTTCTATACTGCTATCTTCTATTGAAATCCGTACGTAATTCTGTACAATATACCGTACATGTTCGCGTACAAAAGGATGAGGTATGCTCCGGACGTTTCCCTCGACAATGCTACGCACGGACCTTTCGACCGCCAAAGAAGCCGCCCGACACGCAGAAACTATCATCACGGACAAGAGCAACACGCACTATGTGTTTGCCTCAGAGGATGTGTTTGCTCACGCCATCGAACGTGCAGCTACCGAAGCGGCATATGCAGAACGGATGGCGCGGGGCATCAGGCGCGCTCGCGCAGGAATCGAGCATGGAGAGTACGTAGTTGGCGCGGATGCAGCCATAGCGGAGGCAGAACGCAGAAGGACCGACTGTGGCTAGACTCGTCGTCTTTGACGGGTTCATCGAGGCACGTAATCGCATATGGTCAGACCGCATGCGCCAAAACGTCGACAATATGCTGCGCACCATCGAGCAGATGCCCGGAGTGGGATCTGCTCTACTCCCTCACTCGATCATAGAGGAGTTCGGCGCAGGGGTCCGCAAAGCCGTTGTGTCACCATTCGAAATCATCTATGAGTACGACGAGAGCATCGACACGGTCTTTGTCTACGACCTTCTGTATTGTCCTAGTGTGACCTGAGGCGGTAACGATATGGAGCGCTACATTACATCCACCCAGCTCAAGCAACAGCTAAGACAAGCAAAGGAGTACGCACGAGATGACGTGGTGCATATCCTAGAGCATGGTCGAGCCGCATACGTCCTCTGCTCGCTCGAAGTGTACGAGCGTTGCCTGGCAGAGGCGCGTGCTCGTGCGATATGGACGGTCGATGTCGAAGAATCTGCATGGGAAAGCGAGGAGGACGTACGGAAAAACCGACTCCATGCACTTGCGGAGCTCGGCATACGCGTACACTCGACACGACGGGCATACATCACCGCTTCGGCAAAGCGAGAGATGGACACATGCGCCACTTCGGACAACTACCACATCGTGGCCCACATGATAGACGAGCTCGTCAGCCGACCACAGATGGGTATTGAAGTGGAGTACGGCTTGCGCAAGGTTCTCGCACCTCCCTTCGACCTTCTGTACAGCTATGATGAGAATCGCGACGAGATACTGGTCTCGGGCATAATCCGCTCACTCCCCCAGCGCCAGTCCCCTCAACCGTAGAAAGGCGCCGCAATGAAGAGCAACGAACCCTTTGCTGACCACACGGACCAACTGGCTCGCGCCGAAGAGGCCGTCTCGGCGCTTGAAGCCAAGCGCAACGACCGCTGGTATCCTGCCTATCACATCGCTGCACGCGGTGGCTGGATTAACGATCCCAACGGCCTGTGCTATCACGATGGTCGCTACCACGTGTTTTTTCAGCATCATCCGTATAGTCCTGAGTGGGGTTCCATGCACTGGGGACACGTGAGCGGCACGAACCTCGTTCACTGGAATCGCGAGCCCATCGCCCTCGCCCCCTCCATCGAGGCCGACCGCAGCGGCTGCTGGTCAGGCTCGTGCGTAACGGGCGATGACGGCAGGCTCTATGCGTTCTACACCGGACATCGACAGGATGTGGACGGACCTGGGATTCGCTGTCAGACACAGTGCCTCGCAATTTCTGATGACGGGACGCACTTCGAAAAGAAGGGTGTCGTTGTCCGCGCGCTACGAGGCGTTGTTAATTTCCGCGATCCCAAGGTATGGCGTGAGGGTGAGCTCTGGTGCATGGTCGTCGGGCAACAGTCGCCCGAACGACACGGGCAGGTGGCGCTCTATACCTCGCGCGATCTCGTCACCTGGACAGGCGGAGACGTGATCTACGAATACCCCGATTCGAACGTGTACATGCTCGAATGTCCGGACCTTTTTGCGCTCGGAGGCAAATGGGTGCTCTGTTTCTCGGCGATGGGCATGCAGCCCAATGGCTTCGTGGCGCGCAACCGCAACAACGCCGGTTACGTAGTGGGCAGCTGGTCGCTCGGAGAGCCGTTTGTCGCCGAGACCGCGTTTCGCCTGTGGGACTGGGGGCACAACTACTATGCACCGCAATCGTTCGAGGCTCCCGACGGAAGGCGCATCCAGCTCGGATGGATGACCGACTTCCACCTCACGGCCCCGCAGATGGCCGATGGTTGGTGCGGACAGATGACGCTGCCCCGCGTGCTCACGCTACGCGACGACAACGTCGTGCTCACTCCACCCGCGCGCGAGGTGGAGGGGCTCTTTGAGCCGCTTGCCCAGTACGACTCGCTCGAGCTCATTCTCAACGAAGAGCGTGCGCTCTGTGACGACCTGACGTGCGGCAAGGTCGAAGTCACGCTCGACCTCGCCCGGACGAGCGCCGAGCGTGTGGGGCTCAAGGTTCATCAAACTGCAGACGATGACTACCTGTATGTGGCCTGGGACGCGCAAATCGGCTGCGTGGTGGCTGACCGACGCTGCACCCGGCGAGGCAACAAAGGTTACCGCGCCGCACCCGTGGCGAGCAACACCCTGCGCCTCGCACTCTACCTCGACCGAGGCTCCGTAGAGGTCATCGTCAACGACGGCGAAACGGTAATGAGCGAGTTGAGCTTCCCTTTGGAGGGTCCACGGGCAGTGTCCATCCTGAGCGAGTCAGGCACCGCACGCATCGCCAACCTCCGCATCGCGTCGCTTCGCCAGAGAGACTGAGAGACAACGACCGGTAAGGCCATAAGCACACGAATCTCTCGGCAACATGCGACGAATCACATGTTGCCGATAATTATATGTATATATACTAATATTTGGCGCCAATGCGAACGTAGTTGGGCTTTGACTGAAGCCGAGAGACCATCCTGATTTGCTATATGGCCTTTGGGGAACTGCCCCTCAATCTGAAAGCGTCCCACCGGAGTACGCGGATTCGGAGAAAAAGGCCCAATTTGCGGCCTCGCTGGCACGATGCCAATCGCGCCGTATCCTCAACATCAAAATTAGTGTACCTTTGCGACTGAAAGTTTTACAAATGCCCAGTTAACGGATTCTTTTCAGCTTCAAATGCGCACTGTGTAGAATAGCCAGTGTACATTTGAAACTGAAAAAAGTCTGTTATCTGGGGTTTTGCGAACTTCACAAAACCAAATGTACACTAAGCGGGGCCCTTTCCATGCGAACCTGATGCGAGACATCCTTGATTGCCATGCTTCAACCTCGCATCCATCACGCTTGGCCCCGACAACCCCATCGTACGGGCCGCCAATCGCCGCGTCGCGCAACATGTCGTTGCGCGACGCGCAGGCGCGCCGGACGTCAGCCTCACTCGGACCAGTAATCGAGCGGCTCGTACTTCTTTACTAGCTCGAGGCGCAGAGCCTCGATCGTGGAGCAGTTGGCGATGACCGTGACGGGTTCGCCGATGGCGGCGAGGTCGCGCACGAGCTCAGCATAATCGCGCTGCACACGCAGGTTCTCCTCGCGCACGCCGGCACGCAGCAGTCGATCGCGCATGTCCTCGTACTTCGGCCCGCCTACGATGACCTCGGTCTCGGGACCGCAGATCTTTTCCCAGCGCACGTCCTGAATCCAGTCCGTCGTGAGGCCGTCCATGATCTCTGCGCCGAGCAGGCACACGAGGCGCTTGGGCGGTTCGCCCTCCTGCTGAAGCATGTTGATGAGCTGGTTGCAACCAGCGGTGTTCTTCATGAGAAGCAGTCGCGTCTGCGTGCCGTCGATATCGAAGATCTCGAAGCGATGAGCCGCATGCGTGAAGTGTGCCAACGCCTCAAAGACGTCCTCCTCAGCCATGCCGGTCGTGAGCAGACCCGCCACAGCCGCGACGGCGTTGTACACGTCGTAGCCAGCGCGAACGTTGGCCTCTACCACGTGCTCGGTGCCGTTGATGCGCAGGGTAAGCGAGCAGCTCTTTTCACTTTGATTCGCGATGGCCGTGCAGGCGATGTCGGCACGGTGATGCTCGCGACCACAGCTCGGGCAGTGATAATCGCCCAGATGCGCAAACCGGCGCGATTCGAACTCGAGCTCGTTCCCGCACTCGACGCACTCGACATGCTCGTCGAAGTCTGCGATGCCTTCTTCGTAGACGGGACACTCCACGCCGAACCATACGACCTCGTTGGGCACGGCATCGGCGATGGAAGCGGTCACCTGGCAGTCCGCATCGAGCACGAGCTTCGTCTTTGGCGAGGCCTTGGCTGCCTCGATGATGTAGTCGCGCGCTGTCGTCCAGCTGACGTAGCGGTCGACCTGGTCGCGATATAGGTTCGTGACAACAAGCACCTGCGGATGCATCGCCGGCAAGATCGTCTTTGAAGAGCCTTCGTCGCACTCGATAACGGCCCACTCGCTCGTGCGCGCGCCAGATAGCGCACTGTCGAGGCAAAGCGTCGTGGCGATGCCCTGCTCGAGGTTCGTGGACGAGGGGTCGTAGGCAGCCGTGCCATAGGTATTGATGGCCGCCTGCTGCACGATGTGGGTGGTCGTGGTCTTGCCGTTGGTGCCCGTAATGACGATGGTCTTGTGCCCGCGACCAAGCTTGGCGATGATGTTTGGGTCCACGACAAGTGCCACCTTGCCCGGCATTGCTCGCGCCGTGCGCCCCAAAGCGCGCATGACGCGGTAGGTTGCCTTGCAGGAGGCGATTGCCGCACTAGTTCTCAGAGACATGATGCCCTCCTTGGGTCGTCGCGTCGCATTCAAAGACGGTATGGTACACAGTCCGCGACAAAACGGGGACGCGATTGGCC
>CACXDP010000255.1 GCA_902766445.1 uncultured Coriobacteriaceae bacterium | reverse complement strand
CCGCAATCCGCCTTCCTGGGAACGCCGCTCTGACCTCGCCGACAATCACCCCGATACCCGCATGAGAGCAGCTGTTGAGCACCAGCAGGTCGCCATCAGGTGCGGTACCCAGCTCCACAACCAGGGTCAGTTCGTGGGCAAAGGAATCGGGCATCCAAGCATCGCCATCGCGCAGCCACATCCCCGCATCTGCACCCACATCCTCAAGACCAGGCGTCGCATGCGGCACCAGATGCACCCCAGGGGTTACGGAGCTCACGCGGTCATGTGGAGCAAAGCATAGCCGACCAGCCCACCGCGCAAGCAGCCCAGGCCGAATACCGATGTAGTGTGCCTCAGCCGAACCGCCCCCAGTAGACCAGCAGCTCTCGGCACAAGTATCACTCAGATACAGCGGTGCGTGTTCGTTACGCTCAAAGAACGCACCCATGCCATCCGCATGATCGTAGTGGGCATGGCTAAGCACGGCACAGTCTACCTCGCGCAAATCAGCGCCTAGCGCTTCGGCGTTACACGCGAAGGCATCCGTCTGCCCGAAGTCGAGCAGCACCCGCGCCTTGGGCGTCCGCACGAGCAAGGAGAGCCCCCACTCGCTGCACAGCCCCTCGGCTTCGGCGTTGTCCACCAGCACCGTTACGGTCGTCCGTTCGTCTTGACGCACCGACATCCCCTCCCCACATTCGCCGCCATTCCAAAGTATAAGCCACCTTGCGAAGAAGCTATTCATATCCCGATAGGCTATAGTGGTGCGCAACCCATCACGGCCCAACGAGCGAAAGGCAATCGCATGAACGATATGGAAGCCCTGCGCACACGGCACTCCGTGCGCGAGTATCTGGACAAACCCATCGAGCCTGAAATCCTTCGCCAGCTGCAAGCCATCGTGGAGGGGGTCGCGAAAGAGAGCGGCCTCGACATCCAGCTCCTGCAAGACAACCCCGAGGCCTTTGACCTCGTCGCGCGCTTCGGGCTCATTCGGGGCTGCAGAACCCTCATTGCGTTCGTCGCGCACAAGAAGGACCAAGACGAGGCCATCGGCTACTGGGGCCAACACATCGTGCTCGAGGCACAAAAGATGGGTCTCAACACCTGCTGGGTCGCCCTCTTTTCGCGCAAGAAGTGCCATGCGGTCTGCCCGCCCGGAAATGAGGCCCGCGTCGTCGTGGCCGTGGGGTACGGCGCCACGCAAGGAAAGCCACGCAAGACCAAGCAGGCGTCCGACATCGTCACCATCGAGCCCGGCGTAGACAAGCCTGCATGGTTTGATGCTGCGGTTGAGGCAGCCCTTCTTGCTCCGACCGCGATGAACCGACAGGACTTCCACTTGGAGCTCTCACCCACAGGTGATCTGCACGTCGACGTACCCGGAACCGGCCTCACAAACATCGACAAAGGCATCGTCCGCCGCAACATCGAGGTCGCTAAGGACGCCCATCAATAGAGCGTGCCAACCGCGATGAGTACGCCTACCACACCGAGACCCGATCCTTGGGGTCAAGCCACATGCCATCGTTGCGCTTGATGGAATACGTTTGGTAGAACTCGTCCAACTCGCGCAGAGGGACGTTGACGCGATGGTTGTTGAGCGGATGGGTATCCGTCGCCATATGGTTCTCTACATCGGCAACACTCGTGACGCTCAACCAGCAGTGCGCATACGCACGGAAGAATGCATCGTAGTCGAAGCCCTTCTCGCCCGCGGCGACGAGCATGCTCGCCTTGAGCCCGCCCATATCAGCAATGGCCTCGCCGCAGACGGTCATCCCATCGTAGCGGCCCCTCCCTATAGGATCGATGGCGTCGAAGCAATCCACAACACCTTCGACCCTTTTCTCGAAGGCAGCAAGGTCCTTGTCCGTCCACCATTGCTCGAAGTTCCCGTATTCGTCGAAGTACGCTCCTTGGTCGTCAAACGCATGAGTTATCTCATGCCCGATGGTCGTGCCCAAACCCGCAAGCTTCTGCTCGTACGTCCCATCCTTCGGCCAATACACACCGCCCATTATCCCCATGCCGATACTCACCGAGTTGGTAGCCACATCGTAGTAGGCATTCACGTCCGTGCAGTCATGCCAGTATTCCCCCTCGTCAGGGTGGCGCAGCAGATACAGCTCCTGCTCCAAGTCATACTCCGCCATGCGCCTTGTCTCAGAAAAGAGTGTCCCTCCCTCGTCATGCGAGCGCAGCTTCACCCCGCCAGTGTCGGGCCACGTCTTCGGATGACCAACCTTGACGTTCATGGCACGCAGCTTGCGTATGGCTGCCTCACGCGTCTCCTTTGACAGCCAATCCTCCTCGCCAAGCATACCCTCGTACACTTCGAGGTAGTCACGCACCATGCGCTCGACCTCGCGCCCGACCGAAGCGTCATAATACGTTTCGACGTACGCCTTGCCAAAGCTCGTCGGCGCCACTTCCCGCAGATAGCTGCACGCTTCGCGCTGATACCATAGCGCCCAATCCTCGTCGCTCGCGTCGCTATAGTCAACCTCGTCCGAACCGTCAGTGCTCCCTTCCTCCAAAGCCTCGGCTATCGTCTTTGAGTAGTAGCGACTCCCATCCACTTCGCCGCATAGACAAGAGGCCTCGTAATCAAGCAACCTCGTGCTTTCAAGTGCGATGCTCGCAAGCGCATGAGACACGAGCGCGTCGAGATTGTCCTCAATGTACAGCCCATTGAGGCGGTCAAGCCACTCGGTATCTTCTACCAAATACTCTTCCGCGTCATCATAGCCCCAGGCAGCGAGAATCCGATCGAGGGGGAAGCCGCCTTTGCACTTCTTTCCAAGCTCGTCGAAGGTCAGAGACTGCTCCGACTCCAAAGCGCTGGAAGAATCCTCGTCCCCTTCCTGCCCGTTGTCGGCAAGTCCCGCTTCGAGCGTGGCGGCATCCTGTGCCGTCTCATCCGCATCACGCCTGTCAAACCCGAAGTAACGAAGCATCTCGTAGGCCACCTCCACATCGGTGCAGGCCAGCTTCACCTCCTCGAGCCGCTCGCGATCCACCTTACCCTGCACGATGACGTCTGAGTCATCCAGACCATACGCCGCGAGTTTATAGTCGGGTTCGTAGATTTCCACGACGTACTCCCCGCCATCCTTCTTTCCCGCATCCCGCTCCTTCTGCTCGGCGTCCACGTCGTTGTAAGCCATGAGGCGAAAGAGCGAGAGCCCCTGCGAGATAGTCAGGTTGTATTCGGAACTTTCGCGCCATGCGAGAGAGAGCCTGAAGTCATCCGAACACAACCAATCCGTGAACTCGTCGAGGGTCTCGATGTCACACAGGCGGTCGATGATGTCGTCCACAGGCTTGACACCGTCGGCGTCACGCGCGTCCCAGTCCGCATAGAGGTCATAAAGGGTGCGCAGACACGCGAGGTCATGCGCGGTTTCACTACTACCCGCGCCTTCGTCCATGAGCAGGTCGAACATCTGGTCGGAGACCTCGTTCATCCTTTCCTCGGCAACCGAGGACACAACCATGGGATGGGCATTGTATGTGAGTATGCCCTTCTGGTTTACCGCCGTATAGAAGTCGTCCTCCAGACGCAGCTCTTCATCGTCCGTCAGCAAACTTCGGATGAACCAGCCCTTCCATGGATCGCCTGCTACCTGCAAGGTGGGACCAGCCTGCGCGACCACCGGAACGGCACAACTCCACGCAACGACGACGCTCATAAGCAGAACAAGCAGGCGCTTCACGTCAACCACCTCCGCAGGTGCAGCCCTTACCGCTCATCCACGAAGGAGAGAGCCACGATTGAGAGAACGGCGTATATGACAGCAAATCCTAGCAGCGTAAGCCACAGAGCGATCAGATTGCCAATGGTTGATGCCTGCTCCTCAACCCGGCCGTATATGTATGAGTCAAACATCTCGTTGGCGTGCGCACTCGCACATACAGCGGCGAGACCCCAGCGGCTGATGGTGACGCTCGATATGGCTTTGAGAAAGCCCTCCAGCTCAAAAATCGCTCCCGACATCACGAGCTGCACGATGAGCACGAAGGGCATCACCGTCATGGCCGTGTTCTCGCTCGATACGATGGACGACACGAGCAGTCCCAGCGCATCTGCCGAGAAGGTCACGAGAAAGAAGGTCACGTATACCTCCAAGACCGGCGGCAGAAACACTCCCTCTTCGATGAAGTGATCGAAACACATGATGCGCGTGATAACGGTAACGATCAGGGCTTCCGCAGCGCACAAACACGCCTCATACAGCCAGTGCGCCACTATGTAGGAGCGCAGGTTCAGACCCGTACGATACTCTCGCCGGACGATGTCGCGCTCACGACACACGGTTCGAATGGAGTTGAAGATGCCTATCCAAATGCACGCACTTACCAAGGCGAAGGAGCCGTTCTTTGTGTCACCATAATTAGCGAAGGTGTCCTCCGACATGACCAGCCCCACGAGGAAGGTGATGAGCGCCGCAGAGATGAACGTCTTCCAACCCCGGTCGTTCCTGAAGCCGCGCACACACCGGTCGAAGCACACTCTGGTCTGCTGTGCAAAACCCGCACGCTCTCCCGCCATGGTTATCTCCCCTCCCACTTGTCCAAGTAATAGTCGGCCTGCCCCAGGCCACCCTCATCAGGCCGGTTAATGCACCCCACGATGCCCTCGAGCGTGTCCACGCCAAAGAACTCCTTCGCCTCGCTCACTGACCCGCAGAACAGCAGGTGTCCCGAACCGTCACGATCAGATTTCGCGAGCACGATCACCTTGTGGAAGAGGTCGGCTGCACGATCAGGCCCATGGGTTATGACGAGCACCATCTTGCCGAGGTCGGCGATGCTGCGCAGGTTCTGCATCAGGGCGCGCGCCATGATGCCATCCAATCCGGAGTCCGGCTCGTCGAGGAAGAAGAGCGTAGGGTCGCCCACCAGCTCCACCGCAATCGAAAGACGCTTGCGCTGACCGCCCGAGAGCCTTCCCACCATCGTGTCGCACTCGCGTGAGAGGCCCAAAAGCTCCGTCGCCCAGTCTACGCGCTCTTCGCACTCCTCGTCTCCGCAATATGACGGCATACGTAGCCTCGCTGCGGCAAAGAGCGTCTCGTACACGGTATCGTTGTGCCGCACCAAATCCTGCTGCGGCACGTAGCCAATCTGGTACTTGATGCGCTCATACTCCTCGTACACGTCCAGATCGCCCAAGCGGATGGTGCCCTCAGCCTTGCTCTCGCCCATCACGGCCTTGAGGAAGGTCGTCTTGCCCGCGCCGGAGCCTCCGAGGATGAGCACAAACTCGCCGGGATTCACGGTGAGGTGTACGTCTTTCAGAATGGTCTTGCTCTTGAGGCGGGTCCAGACGTTCTTTTCCTCGATGTCGATTACGAGACCGCCGGCAGATGCAGCAGAGCTGCGCTTGTTCGAAACGGAGGGTGCTGGTTCGGCTGACGGAGCAGAGGGACGTGCTTTCTGCAAGGCTCCCGATGGCGGTGCCGACTTCACTGGAGGCACGTCTTCCTTGACCTGTGCCACTTCCGACGCACTCTCTCCCACCCACAGCGCGTCATCTGTCACATACACAAGGGTTTGGCCGATACGGATGACATCACATGCCGAAATCGGCACCGCGCCTTCGATTGCACGCCCGTTGAGGATGACGCCATTCGTCGAGCCGAGGTCAATGACGTAGGGTCCTTTCGAACTGTGAAAGATAGACGCGTGCCGTTCCGATACATAAGCATCAGCCAAGTCAACATCGCCCGTGCCGCGGCCAAAGACGACCTGCTGCACGTCATCGCCGAATGCCACCTGACGCCATGAGAATCCCTCCGCCCGCACAGGCGCGAGCGCGAGCCGAAACACAACTTGATTGGGGACAGCTGCCGGGGCGAAGCACAGGACATCCCCTTCGGCGAGCTCGACGGTATCGCTAAGGCGCTGACCACGGAGCCACGTGCCGTTCGTGCTGTTGAGATCACGATAGAGCACTCTGCCGCCCACAACGCCCAACTGGCCATGCGCGGCAGAAACAAAACCTG
>CACXDP010000254.1 GCA_902766445.1 uncultured Coriobacteriaceae bacterium | reverse complement strand
GTAGTTCCTTGTGCGTAGTTTGGGTCATTTGGAACCCGATCATCTGGCCTTTTGCGAAGAATTACGTACATTGAACTGCGGTGTGCGTAATTGAGCGGCGAGCCCACGCGTATCCTCCTCGTGACCTGAGAGGGGATGTCGTCGCATCCCTTCCCGCAAAGTCGCTGAGGTACTCGAGACCTGTAAGCCTAAGCTCCTTCGTCGCCGCAAATCCCTGCGTGGAGGAGAGGGTCCGCGCCTTCGGATGCGCCGAGTTGACGAACTTCTCGAATGGTTTTAAAAAGGCGCGAGGTTGAGACGTGCTGACTGACGGGAACAACAACAGGATATTTGGGCTGACAGACGAGGAGTTCGACAGGAGGTTCGGCGAGGCGGTGCGCCTTGCGGACGAGGCGAAGCGTACCGTGAGCGTGCCCCTGCCGAGATTCGAGACCAACACGCGGAGGGAGTACCTACCTCATCCCGATGGTGGCAAGCAGTACGTTGTTGCTTCCTGAAGTGATGGCCATAGCCGGCCCAAACGGCCCCGACAAGACGACGGTATCGTCTCTCACAAAAGCTCGCGGCGTCCACATCAACGCTGACGACATCAAGCTCGCCACCCACTGCGCCGACTTCGATGTCGCGAGCGACTTGCCAGCTGTAGTTGAAAACAGATCGGTTGGACTTGCCTTGGGACTTGAGCCTAGCAATCTCGTTTCTCGATGCAACAGTGGCCCAGAAAGACTATGGACGGCAGAACTCGGCGAGCGCATGAGCCTCGAGTGCCAAATGCGGGCCCGAAAAGTGCAGACTTTTGCTAATCGCAATTCTTTGCACTTTCTCCTCCGAGATTGGCACTCGTCGGCCGGACCCGAGAGGGCGCGCCAACCGCGCCCGCACGGCGCGGCACCGCCGCGCGGGACAAACTTCCCCGTCCCCTTTGTCCCCGGTAAACGAACAAGTCGTTGCGCGCCTTGTCGAAGGTCCCGGACTCGCCTGCATACACGTAAATCTTCATGCGCACACCTCGTTTACGGTGAAGACACGAGGAGCCGTCTAAATAGGTGGCCCTCGAAACCTAGGAAGCGAGGCCGTGACACGACGCTTGGGTTCTCACTCGGTTGTCCGGATAGGCAGCTCGGAAATCTCCGCCTGCAAACACACTGTGCCCAATACATCGCCACCCATCAACTCGCAAGCCTGATACAGCAGGTCGCGCATGGCCGCTTTATCACACCTCTCAACGATGTGGATGAGCAGGCAATGATGAACGCACTTTCTTAGAAACATGAGCTAGGTGCGAAGGAATGGCTTCTCGTCGGTAGCATGGACGGGCATTAAACGTGTACAACGATATCGGTAATATTTGATGATTGGGCTTCCTTCTTGATGCTTTTTTCATCTCTGGAATCCTAATTTGAAGCGCGTTTTATGAACGCCATGCCCCTAACCCTTCATTTCCTCATGCTTGGTTCATCTGCATCCAAAATTTTGGTTGACATTCATCCAAATTATCGTAAGATGTAGACAGTCAGTTTGGATGATACATATCCAAGAGTGAGAGGTGGAGACGGTGAACAGGCGGATTGAGGTCATGAAACACGGCAAGGCTGCACGAAGGCTGTTCGTAGTGGATATCGAAAACGCGGCGGGCACCGGGAGGATTGACGAAAAGTCCTGCAAGAGCGTGAAGAGCAGGATTGAGAGGACATACATGCCGGGGCAGAACGACCTCACCGTCATCGGTGTGAGCCACAAGAACAACCTCTTCCCCGCCCACTCCTGGGAGGGTGCAAGGCTCGTGTTGAGGGAAGGCCACGACGGCGCGGACCTCGCACTTGAGAACGTGCTCACCACCGAGAACGTCGAGAATCGCTTCGACGAGGTGGTCATCGTTTCGGGAGACGGGTTATTCGCGAAGCAAGCCACGAGACTCAGGTCCCTGGGCATCAAGGTCACCGTCGATTCCCGGGCGCGGCAACTCTCCAGGATTCTTGCGTTCAGCTGCACGAGCGTTAGCCTAGCGCCAAGCGCTCTCGCGGCCTAAACCTCGAGACGACTGGCTGACCGCAATCAGAAGAGAATAAAAAACTATAGAGGGGAATAACATGGAAAGCAGCACCACAGGCAAGTATGGCTATGCGGAGTTCTTGGCTAGACGCCAGTCGGATTGGCTGGGGAAGGCGTCCCGGCATATTGAGCTGGCAGGCAAATCGCTCGATGCCATAGACCATCGAATCGGACTTGCGGAGGGCGACACCCTGGTTTGCGAGACGACGTGTCTGGCATATGCAGTGCATGCGCTCGAGTACGGAGCAAAGGAACTCTGGCTTGTACCGCCTCAGCTAGGGCACGATGATCCATCCGAGGAGATGCTCGACGCCTTCTGGACGACGCTCATCGAGAGCTCCAGCGAATCAATAGATGCTCTAAGAAACCACGGCAACGCATTCATGGGGTTCACCAACTCCACACCGGACTGCCCCTTCAAGCTGCTCGTCACGACGCAACACATCGCAGGCGAACAGCGAGTCACCGAATGGCCGCTGTACAACAAGCACTGGGTAAGCATGCTCGATATCGAGGGGGCGACTGGCGCCGTCATATACACGCAGCCCGATCGACAGGATGCCACGGCGCTGTTTCTCAGCGAGGATTCGAGCATCCTGGATATTCCGTTCGGGCCCCCATTCCCGCAATCACATGGCATCGAAGACCTATACATAACCGAAGGCTTCATCAGCGCTACTGAGTTTCCAGGTGGATGCGTCATGCTAGCTCGTGGCATGTCTGCCGGAACTTTCCTCTTGGAGGACCTAAGCAATCCCGACAGTCCGTGGATGTGCGAGGCGACGACGCTTATGGTCACGGTTAACTGTGGCTGCATAACCCCAAGCGTGGTTCGATCGGGCGTGGAAGTGCTCAAGGAGGAGACGCTTGATGGGCTCGCCACGAGGATAAGCCGGGGCACAACCATGAGCGAGAAGAACCTCGAAGTCAGAGAGAAGCTGAGGGATAGGGCCAAGGAGGCCGCATTGGAGGCAGAGAGAGCAGCTTGGGCGACGCTCGACTTGAATATGCCCTTCCCGTCAGACGCCTTCGCGCAGGCCGACCGCATCGCCTCGGATCCCCGGCTCTCAGCGAGGGAGGGCGACCTGTACTACGTGGACGGCTCGTGCTTCAAAGACGGTGAGGTCTGGCCATCCGTCCTCGGAACCATCCCGAAGGGACAGGAGCGCTACATCGTCGACAAACACGACGGCGAGGTACTGCTCGTATCGAGAAACAGCAAGGAGCACGTCATCTATCGTGCCCAACATCCGACTCTTATAGGCAACAGCGTGTTCGTTATCCGACTCGGCCCGGACGTCAGTAGGGACTACCTCGCGTGCTGGATGCGGGGGCTGTACGCAAGGGCATGGCTGCACAACGATGGCAAGATTCTATCGAAGGCAACCCTAGCAAGCCTGCCTGTGCCCATCCTAAGCGATAAGGCTATGGAGCAGACCGTGCGCTACGAGCGCTCCATAGACGAGAGAATCCTTGAGCTGAGTGCAAGGATTGAAAAACTGAGAGCGAGAAGCAGGTTCGCTCCTTTGGCAGCGGTGACAGAATCCGAGTAAACAAGCGCAGATTCGCATGAATGGAAAACTAGCCCAGGAGGCATTATGTTCGATGATGGCGTTGTAGTGAAGTACGGACAGGCAGACAAGGCGCACGAGAATGTGTTCTTCAGATACTTCGCTAGGTCTGTGAAGGCATATTTCGACAAGAAGAGAATTCGAGCCTGCTTGCTCGGAATGCCCACGTGCTTGATGAACGATAGGTTGCAGATCGACGCTCTGCTTGTGACAACGAATACGATTACTATTGTGGACTTCAAGGACTATGGAGGTGGACTGCTGCTTCCTGATGAGAACGAATTCCGCAGGGGTCCATGGGAAATGGACAATGGTATGCGGGTAAGAGGCGGAAGCAGCCCCAATCCTTTTTATCAGACCGGCTTGCAGCGCGAACGACTGATGAGGATTCTCGAGCAGACGTGCAGGAATCTCAGCACATTTGACGCTCACCACATCTCGACGCTGGTCTGCTTCCAGCGGACTGTCGAAGTGCAGGGCTCCATTCCAGGGAGATATCGCCCGTATTTCCATATCGCCGATGCGGACACCTTCCTTGAAAAGCTTTTCGACATCGTTAGCTCAGGCCGGGTTGACACCGGTCTCTTGGAACCGAAGTTCATCGACTACTTCAGCAAAAGGGTCTTCCAGGTAACAGACTATGACCTTAGCGTCTCGCCCGAATCACTCGGCATTGCAAGATTTGAGCGTCCCACTGAAAGCCCGGCTGCACATGTAAAAGCAGAGGCTATCGAGGAAACGGCCCTCACTCCATACGAAGACCGACTAAGGGATTTCTTCTGCGGCGATGCCC
>CACXDP010000253.1 GCA_902766445.1 uncultured Coriobacteriaceae bacterium | reverse complement strand
GTGGCGCGGGGCGGCTGGGCCGACGCGATCTGCAGGACGGCGAAGACACTGGACGCGCCCGCGGGGGTCGTCTGCCGGCAGCGAACTACGCACACAGCATCGCGATGTGCGTAGTTCGGCATGCGGAAGGCTGGGGCAACTGGGCTTTTTCCCGAAACTACGCACAAGGATTTTCGTCGTGCGTAGTTTACCGTTCGCGCGGGGAAAGAAGACCGCCATGGGCCATATCGGACGAGAGGGGGCTACCCTCTGCAGAGCTTGGGAAGGCCCTGTAGGCGCTTGGCGCGCTTGGCCTAACCTTGGTCCTGCAACGAGGACACAGCCGACGGATGCACGAGATGCCGTCGGGCAGCTTGCAGACATCGTTTCCAAGAAAGTCTTGCGAAAGACGCGCCAAGACGCCGTTCTTGGAATATCTGGGAGGGGAAAATGCGAGACATCATCGAGGGGACACCTACAAGGGCATCTTTTCTTGGTGGCGGCCCTTGGCGCCTCAACACGTGACTTGAAACGCCTCCCCGTTCATACACGAACGAGGAGTACTGCGGTGAATTACTGATGTAGAGACACTACGTGTCGCAACGTGTCCGGCGAAGAAGCACGCCGTGCTCAAACCGCACGTCCAGCTACAGCGCTGACACCTCGCTGTAGGGCGCGCGCTCCTCCTCGGGTATCTCGAGGTTGTCGAGGGCGTCTTCCACGTCCATCTCGCCCGAGCGCACGAGGCGCAGTAGCGCAGTGAAGCGGCTACGCTCGCAGGCAACCCCTGCTTTCTCGCCTTCTAACCCGCCCTCTTTCTCTCCCTCCGCATACATAAGGTCCAGCTTCTCCTGTACTGTCATTAAGCCCTCCCTCCAAATGTTGTCGCGTCGAACGGCCTTTACAGCCGTATCCACGTCGCGCACAAAACTATCGCGCTTTACTACCTAACCTGTTTAGCCTGATACGTAACGTAGGAAAGCCTCGAGGCCATGCATGCGGTTGGGTCCAAAGTCCAGCTTGTCCTGCTGACAGACGGCAATGCCACGGCTTGGCCCTGCGGTCAAATCCAAATGCGCTCTATCGAGCACTCGTGAACGTCACCGCCATCGTGATAGGTTATCCCCACCAATACGCACTCCCCACCGAGTCCGTTGAGGCCAGCGGGGTAGTTGCGTGCCTTGATCTGCCCGATGGCGGCATCAACTGGCCTGTCCCACTTGAGCTCCACCACCATGGGAGGCAGCGGGCTTCCTTTTTTGGAATGTAAACCACATCGGCGTATCCGCGCCCTCCAGACAACTCGTCAACCCGTAGGTAGTCGTCGATGGACCATATTTAGGCAAGCTTCACTGCCGCTCGCAGGGCTTGCTCGTCATTGTAATGGGCGGGACCAGCCGCACTGCCATGCGCGCGTTCGACGGCGTCAGCCACGTATGCTTCATCACCAGAGAGCGCGCATCTGAAGCTCGCGGGAGTCAGCCACGAGATCACGCTGCACACCGTCGAAGTCCATGTCGAAACGATGGCACAACCGTCTGACCTCGGCGTCCGTGAATCCCACGAGGTCTGCGAGAGTCTTTGGGTCGGTCATAGAGTACTCCGTGAAGATGTTGAGGGCGGAATGCGCGCCGTATTTCTTTATGGGCAGGATACCCGTCATGTACACGGCGTCGACATAACTGCGGCCTTTGAACAGGTCGCGCAGATAGTCAAGGTACGCACGCTGAGCCGCCCTATCATCCGCTGCCTCGCGCATCACACAATCCCACTCATCTACGATGAACACGAATCCCTCGCCCGTGGCGTCTTCAATGAGAGTCAGGGCGTCAGCGAGGCTGTCCCAACCGTTCTCAAGCTCTGTGGGGAACGCACGCTCAAGTTCCCTTGCGACTCTGCGTGTTATGGCATCGCCGATCCTCGCCGGCTCGTCCGCGTGAGGCATGAACTGCGTGATGTCCAGCTTTATCACGTTGTGTGCGTTGAGATGCCGCTCGTAGCTGGGGTCGTAGCTGACATCTAGGCCCTGGAACTGTGCGCGGGAGTCGCACCCACGGCTGTAATAAGCAACCAGCATGTTTGCGTCCACGCTCTTGCCAAAGCGACGAGGCCGGCTCACGCACACAAAGCGACCGTCTCGTTGCAGGAGGTTGTTCATGAACACGGCGAGGCGCGTCTTGTCAACGTAGAACTCGCTGTGCAGCATAAACTGGAACATACGGTTCGTGGGATTGAGGTACATACCCATGTCGCGATCTTCTCGCTGCGGTCGGCGTCAGCTACGCTAAGTATAGAGCAGCGCGACCACGACTCCTCTTGGCGACACCGGCACTACTTCCATGCTTGGTATCAGCAGTTGAGCTGAGTGAGGCCTTCCAACGCTTCCTCTTTTCTTCGTGACCGCTCGCTTGCGCTCGGATAGGATTAAGGCTGCGGGCATCCTTTTTCTCAATCCTACGAGGGACTCGGCCTGACTATCGCGGGCGTGAACCGCGTGCGCACCAAGAGACAAACGGTGCCAAACACGAACACGAAAAGTGCAAAGTTTTGCGAGATGTGCGCAGTTCTAGCGGACCAGAAATTACGGGCTCTTAGAAACGGTACATCTGACCTGCGCTTTTGTGAGGCACCATATGGCCCTATTGGCGATTCGAGACCAAGAAACTACACACATCTCGAAAAAACCTGCACTTTTGCCCTCCGCGGATGGCACTGCGCACGTCGCGGCTCTAAGGACGAGCACGTACAGGCATTCAGAGTCGTCGATTTCATAGCTTCGGATGGACCGCATCAGAATGTGAGGCGCGACGCCTGTCAGACTGTCCTTAAACCGCCGATCCAGGTGGACTGAGCGAACATTAACCATGGACACTCACCTCGCGTCGGATTTCGGACCCGCCCATCCAAACGAAGCAGCAGCTCCCCGATAGCTTGGTTTGCGGTCGCGTCGGACCTGAAACGCGAGCGACATATCGTCCGATGTGCCCCAGATCCTCGGCACCGTCTCAGAAGTAGTTTACGCTAGAGGCTCTGCTCATACGGCGAATTCCTCGGCAAGGATGGTGTCGACCTCGTCAGCTGAAAGGACGTCACCTTGCCTTATGGACTCCATGCCTTTCTCTAGCTCGGCGGCGAGCCGTTCGCTCGTGAATTCATTGAGGAAGAGGAGTCCCCTTGCGGAGACGTTTGGCATGAAAGGAAGAGCGCGGTCGTTCATGAGCTGTCGGTAAAACACCTAGATGGCGGTAGAAGGGCTTATGCCAAGTTCGGCGAGAACGGACCCACCGCCTTGCTTGATGTCGGTAGGGGCCAAGCGACGGCCCGCCCCCGCCCCGACCGCGTGCTACACTGGGTCCGCGCACGGTACGAGGCGGGAGGTGGCGCCATGGCACGCACGATAAGCATAGGGGCGCAGGGGTACGAGGACATGCGGGCGAACGGGTACTTCTACGTGGACAAGACGGGGTTCGTGCGGGACTGGTGGCTCGCGGGCGACCAGGTCACCCTGGTGTGCCGCCCCCGCCGATTCGGCAAGACGCTCAACCTGGACACTGTCCGCTGCTTCCTCTCCCCCGAGTACGCGGGGCGCGGCGAGGCGCTCTTCGGGGGCTCGACGTCTGGGAGGGCGGCTCCGAGGCCCATCGCGAGGCCATGCGGGCGCTGCAGGGCGCCGTGCCCGTGGTGGCCATGAGCTTCGCACGCGCGAAGGGCGCCACGCTCGCCGAGACGCTCGCGGGGCTCAGGCAGGTGATACGCGTCGCCGTGCGCGAGCACGACTACCTGCGGGGCTCCCCCGCGCTCGGCGAAGACGACCGCGCCTTCCTCGCCCGCGTCTCCGACGACATGCCCGCGGACGTTGCCGCGAGCGCCGTGAACCAGCTCTGCTCCATGTTGCGACGGCACCACGGCACCCGTCCCGTCGTGCTTCTCGACGAGTACGACGCGCCCATGGAGTGCGCTTGGGCGCACGGCTACTGGGACGGCGCCTCCGACTTCATGCGCGGCCTCATGAACGCGACCTTCAAGGCCAACCCCGACCTCGGGCGAGGCCTCATCACCGGCGTCACGCGGGTCTCGCGCGAGTCCATATTCAGCGACCTCAACAACCTCGAGGTCGTCACCGCCTCCACGCCGAAGTACCAGACGTCCTTCGGCTTCACGAAGGCCGAGGTGGACGCCGCACTCGAGGAGTATGGCCTTGCGGACAAGCGGGACGCCGTGCGCGACTGGTACGACGGCTTCACCTTCGGCGGGGTCGCCCACATCTACAACCCCTGGTCCGCCACGAAATACCTGGAGAGTGGCGGCACATTCGACGCGTGGTGGGCCAACACCAGCGGCAACGGCCTCGTCTCGGAGGTGGTTCGCCGGGGTGACGAGGAGCTCAAGGCCGACTTCGAAGAGTTGATGCGTGGCGGCACCGTGCGGAAGGTAATTGACGAGCAGGTGGTGTTCTCCGAGCTCGGCACGCGCCCCGGCGCCGTGTGGGCGTTGCTTCTGGCGGCGGGATACGTCACCTGCCCGGGACCGTTGCCAGAGTTCCCAACGAGGGATCGGAGGCAGCTGATGCTCACCAACACGGAGGTCCGCGAGACCTTCGACCGCATGGTGCGGGACTGGTTCGACGTCACAGGCGCGCGCTACGACCAGTTCGAGCGCGCAATCCTCGCGGGCGACGCGCGGTTTGCCACACGCTGTCTCGCCGACGTCACACGCGCATGTGCTAGCAGCTTCGACTCTGGCACGCACACCTCGGAATCGGAGCCCGAACGCTTCTATCACGGCCTGGTGCTCGGGCTGCTCGCGAGCCTACGCGGCCGTTGGAGCGTGGAGTCCAACCGCGAGAGCGGATTCGGGCGCTACGACGTGGCGTTAGTTCCCACAGACGGGGCCAGCGGCTCCGATCCCGCCGTGGTGATGGAGTTCAAGGTTTTCGACGACTGTGACGAGCAGACCCTCACCGACACGGTAGCCCGCGCGCACGCTCAAATCGACGAGAGGGGCTACGTTGCGGGCCTCGTGGAGCGCGGCATCGCGCCAGAGCGCATCCGCACCTACGGCATCGCCTTCCGAGGCAAGGAGGTGCTGGTGGGGTGACGACGTTGCCCCATGTAGTGG
>CACXDP010000252.1 GCA_902766445.1 uncultured Coriobacteriaceae bacterium | reverse complement strand
TCGCCCGCCCCCGGCCCGCGTTTGGGCAGGTCGGGGGCGTCGCCTTCTCCCGGTGTCGGCATTTCTGCAACATCGGCATATCACCCGTTAGACGTGTGCCATGCCCGGCACACAAGAAAACGGCTGCTAGAGGCAGCCGTCCGAGTCTTCCTTTCCTGGGGGTCTAACTTATGTGTATATGTTGGCGCCCACTTGGCACCTACAAACCCTGATTCTTGTGCCTAGGCCGACGCCATGTCGCTCGGTCAGGTTCTCGCACTTCGCAAGCCGCGCAAGCAGGTGGGCAAGCTGACCGAAGAGGAGCGCGGGGGCTTGCAAGCACCTGCTCCTCTGCACCGTTGCCGGTGTCTCGCCGACGCGCAGAACATAGGCTGATAGCGAGACTCCCCCGCCCGAAGTCCGAGCCAGGAACAATCGGGCAGCCCGTCATTCAATCACCATTGGAATTCTGCAGGCCAGCGCTCGCATAAGGAACACACCTCGCAGGCGGCGGACATAACGCACCGCTGGCGGCTGGTTGAGTGGCGAGAGAACAACGCAGCGCGAAGGGGGCTACCCTCCCTGCCGCGTTTGCCATCTCCCCAGAACGGAGATCGGCCCGAAGGCTAACGGACCAGCCGAGACGCCCAGGCTCATCGAGATGATGTCCATCAAGGACCGCACCCACACCTTCTCGGCACATCGACACGCAGAGGAAGACCATGGACCTCAGCATCAACACGTGCAGCTAGATTTGGCCACGGCAACGCGAGTTCGAATTCGCCTGCGTCAGGAAGCGCACACGCGACAGCGCGGCGGCCCACTCCGCTCATCCTCGCGGGACGGAGTCGTCGGCCGTGTGGATGATAATCTCGCTGCGATAGACGCGCTCGGCCGAGTCGAAGAATCGCTTCCCGTAGCATATGACCCACACAACCTCTCCATCCTTGCGCCGAATCCTGTGCTTGAGGTATGCGAAGTTCGCATGCATGAACTGGTCGTTCACCTGGATGATGTAGAAGGCCCTGTCCTCGGGCGGAATCAGGTCGTACTGTGACATCTTTCCGACGGCATCACCGCGCTCGTAGCCCGTTATTCGATGGAAGTTGTCGTCGACCTCAATGATACCATCATGCAGATTCAGCATATAGCGCGCGTAGTCCACTGGAATCGTATTGGTGTGCTCCTGCGGTCCTTCGATGGCCTGCTGGATGTATGCCGTCATCTCCTCGAAGGAGACCACCTCTCCCCTCGCGATCTCGGGGTTCTCTTCGAGCATGGTCAAAAACTCCTGCGCCAGATAGGGATCGAACTGCGTTCCCCCACATCGCGAGATCTCGCCCTGCGCGTGCTCGGGCGTCAGCGCCTTGCGATAGGCGCGGTCGTTGACCATAGCGTCGTAGGCATCCACAATCGAGATGACGCGCGACAGCACCGGAATCTCATTTCCCGACAGACGCTTCGGATATCCCTTGCCGTCCCAGCGCTCGTGGTGGTAGAGCACCATCGGCGCGATGTGCTTCAGCTCGTCGGACGTCATGCAGATCTGGAACCCCTTTTCTGGGTGGCTCTGCAGCACCGCCCACTCTTGGTCGGTCAGCCTGCTGGGCTTGTTCAGGATCTCGAGCGGGATGCCAATCTTTCCGATGTCGTGCAGCAGACACAGAAGTCGCAGGTCAGCGATCTGCGCGTCGGTGAGCCCGATCCGCTGGCCAAGTCGCACGCCCATCTCCTGCGTGCGGCGCACGTGGGCCTCGGTGTCGGTGTCGCACTCGCGCAGGGCACGCACCAAGCTCATCAGCGTCTGGGAATGCACCGAGCGGGAGGAGAGCATCTTCTTCACCTGGAGGGCGCGGGAGGCGACGTCTATGGCAGCAATGACGTTTCGGCTCTCCATCTCCTCCGGGTCGTGCACGTGCCTGGGCGTCTGGTCCTGAGTCCGATCGAACGTGGAGCATATGCCGAAGAAGACCGTGCCGCCGCACATGTCAATGACCCCTTGCACCGCGTCGAGCATCTGCTCCTCAGTACGGTGACTGCACACCACGATCAGGCTCGCCTCGTAACCGCGCACGAAATAGGAATCGGATGGCATGTGCATGCGAATCGCCTTCGCCAAGTGGCGAATCCTTTGGTCGCCTATCTCGCGCCCGAAGGTGCGGTTGATTTCGCCGAGTCCCATGATGTCGAACACGACGACAGACGTAGGATGGTCGAAGGCATAGGGCTTCTCCCCCACATAGCGCCTGAAGTTGTCTCCGTGCTGGAAGCCGGTGAGCAGGTCCGTGTCGTTCGACACGTCAGTGAGCACGTAGAGCTGGCCGCTTGGCTCGTCGTACGCGTCGTAGAGCTGGCGGAAGTCGCAGCGAAGAGGCACCCCATGGTTGCCGAGCTTCTCGAGCTGGATGCTGTACTGCTCCCCGTGCTTCTCTGGCTCGCGGATTGCACACTGCTCAAGAAACGAGTCGCGCGACGTCTCGTCGGCAAGGCTCACGTCTTGCAACAGCTCCTCGGCCTTGTTGTTTCTCATGATGAGCATATCGTTGTAGTCAAAGAGCACAAGGCCCTGGTTGATGTTCTCGAAGATGGTCATCGAAAGGGACTTGAGCATGTAGCCGTTGCGGTAGCTAAACGCAGCCCAGTATGCAATGGCCAGCCCCAAGCTGTAGCCGATGAGCGAGCAGTCGACGATCGAGATGAGCCCGTCCGAGGGGACGTAGAGAAACGCGGCATTGACAACGATGATCAGGATCATAGCGGCGATAACGAAGAGGTACTGGTTACGATACTGCGTCGGGGTCTTCAGGCACTTGCGGATAAGCGTCTCCAAAAAGACCGCGG
>CACXDP010000251.1 GCA_902766445.1 uncultured Coriobacteriaceae bacterium | reverse complement strand
TGGCGATGCTGGTGGCAGTCGGCGTGCTTGGCGTCTCGTTGAGTCTAAGTGCCTCCTCCATCATGCAGAAGGTCGAGTCTGCGAACGAGGCGAGCGAGCGGCTTGATACGGAAATCGGGCAGCTCGACGTGCAGGCGGCAAGGGCGACCATAGAGGATATATCGAAGACGTGGAACGAGGTCAACGAGGAGTCGCATCAGTGGCAGTGGCAGATTGCACGATACGTGCCGGTCGTCGGTGAGGACGTTGACTGCGTGCAGCGGGCCGCGGCTATCGCCGATAGGCTCTCGAACGCTGCGGTTATGCCCGTGGTGGAGCAGCTCGAGCAGCTGGGCGAGGGATTCGACACGGACTTCTTTACGATGATTGACAACAAGTTCACTCAGCTAGGTGATCTTGCTACGGTGGTAAGTACGTCGAGGGAGGTTGTCGGTGCTTGCCGCGACGAGGCGGATGCCTTGCCGACACCCCATCTGACACAGGTCAACGAGCTCGTAGCGGGGCTCAAGGAGCAGTTGACGAGTGTGGATGACGCTCTCTCCCAGGTTGACGCACTCTTTGATCTCGCTGGTGCTCTTGGCATAGGCGCCGGCACATCGAGTGGTGCCACGTCTGGTGATACCGTCTCAGCTTAGTAGCGAAAAGGTGTTCATGAGGGAAGTGTCCCTTTTGAGCACCTCCGATTGGCAAGTCTGTGAGAGTTTGTGCTAAGATGCCGCGTTCGTGTCGTGCTTGACTGGGTTAGAATAGTAGCGAAACGGCACGCGAAGAGGTGACGCACATGGCAGAAATGCAGCTTAACGGAACGATGTTGCAGGGCTTCTCCTGGAATCTACCGCCTGACGGTCAGCACTGGCGTCGTCTGGCGCAATTGGCGCCACGCCTTGCAGAGGAGGGATTCACCTCCATCTGGATGCCGCCCGCATACAAGGGTACCGACGGTGTACGTGACGTTGGCTATGGAGTCTACGACTTGTGGGATTTGGGTGAGTTTGACCAGCGTGGTACGGTGGGCACGAAGTACGGCACGCGCGAGGAGTATCAGACTGCGGTGGCCGCGTTGCGCGAGGCCGGCCTCTACGTACTGGGTGACGTCGTGCTCAACCATCGCTTGGGTGCCGACCAGACACAGCGCGTGCTTGCCACCGAAATGGCGCAGGACAACCGTAACTACGCCATGGACAAGCCACGTCCGATCACCGCATGGACTCGCTATACCTTCCCAGGGCGCAATGGATCATATGATGACTTCACATGGGACTATCATGACTTCAAGGCAGTCGACTATGACGTGATGCACGAACGCTCGGGCGTCTTTCTGCTCGACGGGAAGCACTGGGACGAAGACGTTGACCGCGAGAACGGCAACTTCGACTACCTTATGGGAGCCGACGTCGACCTTCACAGGCCGCGCGTATACGATCAGCTACTGCGCTGGGGCACGTGGTATGTCAACGAGACGGGCGTGGACGGCATACGTCTCGATGCGGTCAAGCATATGAGCCGTGCGTTCTACCTGCGGTGGCTTGATGACATGCGCCGTTCGCTCGGTCGCGAGCTCTTCTGCGTGGGGGAGTACTGGTCGGGTTACACGGATGCTCTGTTGCACTATCTCGGCAACGAGAAGGCGATGAGCCTCTTTGACGTACCCCTGCATTTCAAGTTCTTCCATGCCTCACGTGACGGTGCGCAGATTGATTTCCAGCATATTCTTGCGGGAACGCTTGTCGACCTTGACCCCATACACGCTGTCACCTTCGTGGACAACCACGATACTCAGCCCGACCAGGCGCTCGAGTCGACAGTCGCGCCGTGGTTCAAGCCAATCGCCTATTCGTTGATTCTCTTGCGTGAGTCAGGCTATCCGTGTGTCTTCTTTGCCGACCTCTATGGTTTGCCCAACGACGGCATTCCGGCCGTGGCCGAGCTGCCCCTACTGCTCGAGTTGCGCAGGCGCTTCGCCTTCGGCGCGCAGTGGGACTTCTTTGACGAGCCTGACCTCGTGGCGTGGGTGCGCAACGGTGACGACGCTCACGAAAACAGCGGCTGTGTGGTGGTGCTCTCCAGTCGCAGGGAGGACGGCGAAGCAGTGTTGGCCGAGAAGCGCATCGAACTTGGCGCTCAGCACGCTAACGAGCGGTGGGTGTGCGTGCTCGGGCAGGCGCAGGAGCCCATCGACGTGGGTTCCGACGGCGTTGCGGTATTTAAGGCGGGTAAGAAGTCCATGATTTCGGTCTACCTGCGCGAGGAAGCTGCACGCTCACTCGATAATATACCTATTAATATTTAGGAGGTTCCCATGGCCACGAAGTCCGAAATCGCACGTGCCCTGCTTTCGATTCGGGCGGTGTTCCTGCGTCCCGATGACCCATTCACTTGGGCGAGCGGCATAAAGAGTCCCATCTACTGTGACAATCGGCTTACGCTGAGCTATCCGGATGTGCGCACGCTCATCGACGAGGCGTTGGCGGAGAAGGCTCGCGAGTTGTATCCGGACGTGCAGATGCTCATGGGTACCTCGACGGCTGGTATCGCACATGCCGCCATAGCTGCTGACCGTTTGGGCATCCCCATGGGTTACGTGCGTGGCTCGGCCAAGGACCATGGCCGTCAAAACCAAATCGAAGGTCGCTGCGAGCCTGGTACCAAGGTAGTGGTGATTGAGGACCTCATATCCACGGGTGGCTCGGTGCTCGAATGTGTGAATCCGCTGCGCGAGGTGGGAGCGGAGGTGCTCGGCATCGTGAGCATCTTTACCTATGGCATGAAGCGAGGGCTAGAGCGATTGGCCGCAGACGACGTTGAAAACACGAGTCTCTGTGATTTGGACACCCTCGTAGATGTCGCTGTCGATGAGGGCTACATCAAGCCTGAGGACAAGGAGCGCCTGCTGCGATTCCGTGACAATCCTGCCGACGAGAGCTGGATGGCATAAGGCGGCCCAAGGGAGGAGAGACGTATGGCACTGACCGTAGTGCTCGTGAGGCATGGCGAGGCAAAGAGGAAGATGCTCGGAGAGACCGACTTCGATCGCGAGCTCACCGAGTGGGGCACCAAGGCGCTCGAGGAGGCATTCCCCCGCACGATGGGCCTCGTGGACGTGACTGCGGCGAGCGAGCTGTGGGTGAGCACCGCAGTGCGCGCTCGTCAGACGGCTGAGATTGCAAACAAGACCCTTGGCATAGAGACCTTCCGCGAGATGCACGCCTTATATGACCAGGATGACGATGCGTTTTTGGTGGAGCTGAGCAAGAGCAATGCTGATGTCGTGGTAGTCGTGGGTCACATTCCCTTCATGGAGGATGTGTGTGCCAGACTCTGTGGCCACTATCTCGGCTTCTCCACAGGTGCTGCCGCAGCCATCTCTATCAGTGACAAAAAGGTTCGCAAGCTGGCGTCGGACCACGTGCGTGGAGACTTGCTCTGGTTTGTCCAAGGTCCTTCGACCTAGCGGGAATGAGGCCAGATGCTCAACGTTTCGCATGCGATACTGCATGCTTTTGATTTCGATACGGGAACGGCGTATCTCTCGGATCGCGAGCTTGACCTCGACGAGAAGCTTGTGAAGTCCTTTGTGCGCCGCCACCTTAACCGTTGCGTCTCGAGCGAGCGCAACATGCATGGCGAGTTCTCGGAGGGGAGCGGCTTTGTGGAGGAGCTGGGTCTCTACCTACAGCGCCGTACCTCATTTGAGGAGCTGTCCAAGCAGGTGGCGGGGTTTCTTTGGGATAAGTTGCGTACCTGCGATGAGCTCGAACCGCTCGATTTGCTTGTGGCGGACTTCGAGCAGAGTGCCGAGGCGCCGAAGGAAGATGCCGACGAGGCCGAGCTCGAGCGTGCCTTTGAGGGTAAGCCTACGCGGCGCTTTGCCATCGTGTTGCTTCCGCGCAGCCAGACTTTCATGCACAGCATCGAGCATCCGTCGGGAGGTGCCACCAACGAGATCGTGCGCCATGACGCGACTCTGCCCAACCCGTCGGCAAAGGTCAACACTTATGCGCTTGTGGACTGCGAAACGCTGCTTGTGGACTTTAGCGACAAGGCACGCACGATAGCAGGCGCCGAGGTATGGATCATGCCCAACCTGTTGCTGCAGTGCTCGCGCGAGCCTTCGAGTCGCGAGGTCATCGAGAGCGTGGAGCAGATCGTCGAGCAGGTCGCCGAGGAGGTTGGTGCAAATCCCGTGCGTGCGGTGTCGCGTGCGAAGGCATGCGTGGCGCACAGTGCCGAGCTCGACGAGCGGCTCCTGCCCGAGCAGATAGGGGCGCAGGTCTTTGAAGA
>CACXDP010000250.1 GCA_902766445.1 uncultured Coriobacteriaceae bacterium | reverse complement strand
TGACCAACAAATTGCGGATGATTTGACCAACAGTATGCGATGTTGTGGATAATCGTTTGTGTATGACTACTAGCAGGATCGCTACATTATTGTTCGATTCTCCAGGCGCTCCTTCGGTGCCCTTGGGACTCGTGTGCGTGCTAGCCTAACGCATGCAACGTGTAACGGCTGATATGAACGAAGCCATATCGCCTCATCTGTATTGTAAAAGTACCTACAAACGCGTATCCTCTTCTGGAGGTGATTATCATGCAGAAGTCAGCTACGCTCAACCTGAGGGTCGATCCCGAGGTGAAGCAATCGGCCGAGTCCGTGCTGTCGCAGCTCGGGCTCTCCATGTCGACCGCCGTCGACATGTTTCTCCGCCAGGTGTCCCTCACGGGGGGAATCCCCTTCAGGGTTGCCCTTCCCGAGGCCCCGCGTTCCATCGACGTGGACGCAATGACGGACAGGCAGCTGGTAGAGGCCCTGTCGAGTGGCCTTCAGGAGGCCGAGGAGGGCAGGGGGGTAGAGGCGTCCGTTGCGTTCTCGCGCATGAGGGAGGAGCTCCTGGGTGCATAGCTACGAGGTGCGCGTCGCTCCCTCGGCTATGGCACAGATACGGGATGCCGTCCGCTACGTCCGGGACGAGCTCTGCATGCCGCAGGCGGCAGCCAGGCTGCTGGACGAGATTGAGGATGCAGTCAGTGGTCTCTCGAGCATGCCGAACAGGTTCCACGTGGTTGGGGTGGAGCCGCTTCTTTCGGCAGGCGTGCGTCGTGTGAACGTTCGTGACTACTCGCTCTTCTACAGGGTTGACGAGATGGGCTTGACGGTGGACGTGTTCGCAGTGTTCTACGGCACTCCCTCGGACGCGCGACTCAGAAGGGCCTTCCAGAGCGGGGAGTGAGCAATGAACAAGATCATCCACTACAACGCCGAGACGGAAGCCGCCATCGCGACCATGCACTCACGGGACGCTATCGGGGCTTCCGCGAATGCTATGGTCGTCACGACTGGCTGCTGATATATGCAGTTGACCGGATAAACACGAGGCGCCTGGGAAGAATCCGGGGCGCCTTTTGGTGCTTTTTGAAGGCTTGTGTGCCCGCAAACCCAGCGCAAGATGAGCCGTGGGTGGGCTCGGAGAGGCGGGTCCGGGTGGACGCATCTTGTGGGGTGTGCTGTGTTGCTTGCCTCCTACGAGGCAGGGGTGATGGCGTCCACGTCCTGCTCGCCGGTGCGAATGCGTATCGCCCGGTCAATCTGGTAGCAAAAGATCTTGCCGTCGCCGGGCTGGCCTGAATAGGCGGCCTTGCGGATGGCGCCGATGGCCCGCTCCGCCCACTCCGGTGTCGAGACGACGATCTCGAACTTGATCTTGGGCAGCATCGTGGTGCTCACTTTGCTGCCGCGCACGAGCTGGGTGTAGCCCATCTGCGTGCCGCAACCCATCACCTGGCTCACGGTGATGCCGCGAATGTCCTCGGCGACGAGGGCTTCCTTGACGTCCTCGAGCGCCTCCTCGCGAATGATGGCCTCAACCTTTATCATCTTTGCCTTCTCTCTTTAGTTACTCATGTGCTCGTGTATTGGTCAACGTGCGTGCCCGTGCCCTCGTGCGCTCTTTCGCGCCTAGTCATCAAGTCCGTTGAACGACGGGTACGCGCGCTCGCCGTGCTGGGTGATGTCGAGTCCTACGCGCTCGTCGTGTTCGCTCACGCGCAGCTCGCCAAAGAGCCGTACGATGCGCATACACACGAACGTACCCACTACGGCCAGTGCAATCGTTGCAAGAATGGATACGACTTGGGCGACGAACAGCCCGGTCTCGCCGTATATGAGTCCGTTCCAGCGGATGGAGGGGTTTACGGCCTTGCTCGCGAAGATGCCGGTGCAGAGCCCGCCGAAGATGCCGCCCACGCCGTGGCAGCCGAAGGCGTCGAGCGCGTCGTCGTAGCCGAAGCGGGGTTTGAGCCGCGAAACGCAGAGGTAGCAGATTGGACTCGCGAGGGCGCCGATGACGAGCGCTGCCCAGAGGGGTACGAATCCGCAGCCGGGAGTGATGGCGACAAGGCCGATGACGATGCCGGTGCAGGCACCCACGAGCGTGGGGCGACCATCCGATAAGACGTCCATGAGCATCCAGGTGCACTCAGCGGCAGCCGCCGAGATGATGCTCGCGGTGAAGGCGTGGGCAGCAAGACCGTCGGCGGCCAAGGCGCTGCCAGCGTTGAATCCGAGCCAGCCGAAGAGCAGCAGCGCGGTGCCGGTGGCGACGAGCGGGACGTTGTGGACCCGGTAGTTGGCTTGACCGTAGCCCACGCGACGACCGAGGGCGAGACAGAGCAGCAGCGCGCTAATGCCCGAGCTTATGTGCACCACGTTGCCGCCGGCGAAGTCGATGGAGCCGATCTCGGCGAGCCATCCGCCCGAACCCCAAACCATGTGTGCGATGGGGTAGTACACGGCCATCGTCCAGAGCACCACAAACAGGAAGAGCGACGTGAAGCGCATGCGTCCCGCGATGGCGCCGGTGATGAGCGCGGGCGTGATGATGGCAAACATCATCTGGAACATCGCGAAGGCCAAGAAGGGGATCGTGCCCGCATAGGGACCCGGCTCTTGCCCGACGTTTGACAGGAATAGGTAGTCGAACCCTCCTATCACGCCCGCATGGTCGCCCCCGAAGGTCAGCGAGAATCCGAGGGCCACCCACATGGCGGTGGCGATGCCGATGATGAAGAACGACGCCATGATGTTGTTGGTGACGTTCTTTCTCCTGCCGAGGCCACCGTAGAAGAAGGCGAGGCCCGGTGTCATGAACAAGACGAAGGCAGCGCATATCAGAACAAAGCCTGTATCACTTGCGTTCATGTCCATCTCCTTTCCCGTCGTGCGCCCGGGCGGGCGCTAGTTTCCGACGGGCACATGGTGACGGAGGCGTGTTGCGAGGCGGTGAGCCATGTGTTTCGGCGCGATGGGAAGAGTGTTGCCCATCGCGACGCGTCGGCTTTCTGCTGCATGGCAGAAAGGTTTCGCGCGGGTTACGAGCCGGCGCTGCAGGTTCATAGCGTGTCAGGAATCAGGAGCGAGAGGCCTCGGATACGTAGTTGAATCCGAGGCCCTCCGCCCTAGCCAAACTCCTTATCCGCTAGTTAGCCTGGTGGAACGCCTCGGAGTAGGTTGTGGAGTGCCAGCTTGTTGCCGTCCATGTCGTGCAGCGTCAGGGTGACGTCCTTGTCGGTCCTGATCACGGCGACGGGATGGCTCAGTGTGTACCTGCCCCGCTCGTCTTTCCCGAGGTCGGCGAGCTGGGTCTCTACGGAGCCCTGGGGGCCGTCCATGACGGCCTTGGCGCCGGCTGCAACGATGTCGTCACCCATGGTGACGGAGACAATGCTTTTGAAGCGCATTGTTGTTGTGCCAGCTTCGCTTTCACGTTGACATCGCTTTGTGGCAGAGAACTCGATAGAGACTGATATAATAGGTCACCGCTCGGACAAGATGGGCCAAGACAGAAAGAGGGGAACGGACATGGAGTTTGACGACTTAACTGATGAGCAGAAGGCCAAGGTAAAGGCCTGCAAGACCACCGATGAACTGGTTGCGCTAGCCAAGGCGGAGGGCGTGGAGCTCAGCGAAGAGCAGCTCGATAGCATTGCAGGAGGCGATAGCTGGTGGTGCCCGACTGCCACAAGCTGCCCGAATTATGAGGTCATGAGGTAAGCTGCCACCTCGTCAGCGCATAGCGCAGCACTTGGCTTTCGTGATCGGCGGGGACGGAGTCAGATGACTCCGTCCCCCTTATATGGCCCGAGCACTGTCATGATGTTTGGGTGTGGCCGTGTACGGTATCCGAGCAGCGAGCGATAAGCGACGAACGAAAAGACTGGATGGTGTCCTATGAGCTTGGCTGGCAAGCCCCCTCAGATGGCGGTGTTCGACGCGCTGTACTCGCTATCCGCAGGAGACGGCAGGGGTGAGGCGCTGTTCGGGGACAGCTTCGGCATCGCGAGGGGCGTCTACGAGCGCACGCTCATAGGCGACGGCTATCCGGCGGCCTACATCGAGTTCCCCCTCCTAGGGTCGCCGGGATTCGACCTGCTCTCGGTCCACAGCACCGTGCGGCCCGGGTCTCGGTTCGCGCCGGGAGCTGGCTTCGGCTACCAGTCGATGTTCGACTGGTTCTCGGACGTCTGCGAAAAAGGCTCCAACGCGAGCTGCGGATTCGAGCTCGACACGTCGGTCGGCGAGACCGAGCGAGCGGGCGTGTACCTGCAGTACCGCAGGCACACCGAACTGGTCGCGCCATTCCTGGAATCCATTGGCGAGGGCGCCCGGGCGGAAAGCTTTTTGGCCGTGGCCGATCGCATGCCCGAGGGCTGGCCGCCAGCCTATGTGGGCCTCTTTCCCGGACGGGCGGGCTCCCCGCTGCGCATCGGCGGCTACATGGGGCACGCCACGCAAAAGGCATGTGCCGAGGACCCCGCGCTCCTTGCCGCCCAGTTCGACCGGATCGGCTTTGCCGCCTACGACGGCGAGATGCTCTCGCGGTGCGGCGCGCTCCTGTCGCTCGCGCCGTCCGCCGACTTCCAGTTCGACATCATGCCCGACGGGGCCCTGGGCGACGTGTTCGGGCTGTCGCTCTCGTTCAACGAGACGAAGCCTCGCGAAGTCCGCGCCTGCATGGAGAGCGGCTACGGCGCCCAGATATGCAGAACCATGCAGGAGTGGGGGCTGGCGGACGAGCGCTGGAGGCTCATCGCCGGCGCGGCGTTCGGCAAGCATGTGCCATTCATCCGGGAAGACGGATCCGAGGGCAGGTTCGGTCTTTGCTGCATGCTCAACTATGCGAAGGTCAAGTTCGCCGGTGCCGTGGCGCAGCCGGCGAAGTTCTACTTGACGTTGTCTGCCGGAGAGGTGGAGGCATGAGCTCCGATGCGACGATGCTCTACGAGACCCTGTACCGCCTTGCCTCCAAGGACACAGAATGCGACCTGTTCGGAGCGAACGCCCCGCTCGCGCGGGAGGCCTTTCGGCGCGCTTCGGCGGGTACGTCGATGCCCATCGTTTGGTTCGAGGTTCCGCTTTCTGGCCCGCCGCGCTTCGATTTGCATGTTGCGCACGGCAACGCCGATCTGCATGAGCACGCCCCGTTCGCGCCGGATGCCATGGACGGGCACGGCAATCTGCTGAACTGGTACGCGTCCGAGCCGCGTGCGGGCGGAGGGCTCGCGCTAGCCTACGACGTGGGGGATGGGCGCATCGGCGCTCCCGCCGTGCATGCCAACGTGAACGCCGCCGAGGCCTTCGATGTCGAGGGGTTCTTCGCCAACGTCGACAGGCCGGAGGCAGCGGCGCTCTACCGCGACTTCGAAGAGCAGCTTCCGCGGGGTTGGCGCATATGGTACTTCGGCGTGCATCCGGGCAGGCCAGGCGCTCCCGTCCGGGTCGACTGCTTTGTCGGCGCGAGCCTGAAGCGCGCATACGCCGCCGAACCCGCAAGGTTCGAGGAAGACCTCCGACAAGCAGGCTTGGCCGTCGAAGGCTCGGCGGCGCGACGCGTCGGAGCCGAGGTGGCCGCGTCCCCCTTCGGCATGGAGCTTCAGTTCGACATCCTCTCCGATGGGGCGCTCGGGAAAACCTTGGGCGTCTCCGCGCGGCTTCCCCTTGCGATGGCGAGTGCAGCGCGCCTGCTCTGGGAGCCCGCCGGCGGCGCGGCGCGGCTCATGGAATTCGCCGTACGCTCAGGTGTTGCCGACGCCCGATGGCGGCGTGTCCGGGATGCCACGTTCTCGACGGTGGTGCAAGACGGCGGCATCTCGCAAGCGCTCTACTGCATCCCCGTGTTCGCGAAGTTTCGCGTGCGTGCAGACGAGCTCCTCGATGCGAAGGTTTACCTGCAAGCGGGCGCGGTTAGCTCTTCGCGTTCTCGCATACTCTCTTCTGACGACCAGATTTCCAAAGAATAATACACCGCTAGACGGACAGCAGGACATTCCCCCGAGGTGGGGCCCTATCGTCAATAGGGACAAGATCCCCTCCACGCAAGAACTGGCGCCGCATGTGTCCGCAAAACTCGAAGCAGCGCATGTCGCAGAGAACGAGGAGCAGCTCAAGAACATATGCACGCAGAGAGGCATTTTCTGGAATCCTTACACGTACGAGCACCTTATACTGTCCGTCGCGTTATCCTGTTCGTCTCGCGTTGGAATGTCTTTAAAACTTGCGCAAACCATTATGTAATGAATAGTTAACGCTGAGTAAGCAAAAGAAAGAGTATGAATACTGCGCAAACTAGTAAATTGACATCCGTTTGCGCAGATATCGGCCGCAAGAACGAACAGCGCGACTTCCTTGAATGGATGGCCTCCGAAGAGGCTGAGCTCATATGCGTGTACGGGAGGCGTCGGGTCGGCAAGACGTACTTCGTGAACGAGCTTCTCAACGGATACTATGCCTTCGACACAAGTGCCCAGGACAAAAGCAGCGAAACCGTGCGGCTGCGCATCTTCCATGCGGCGCTGCGGGAATACGGGGACGAGTCCTCCTCGGCGCCGTCTGACTGGTGGGAGGCCTTCGACCGGCTGAAGGCCCTGCTCGACCGCCCCGAGTGCCCACGAACGCCAGAGGGAATGCGCGCGGTGTTCATCGACAAGCTCCCGTGGTTCGACGCCCCGAGATCCGAGTTCATGAATGCCTTCTCGGACTTTTGGAACCGCTGGTGCGTGCGACGCAAGGACGTGAAACTCATCATCTGCGGCTCCGCGACGTCGTGGATTCTCCGGGAGGTGCTCCAGACCGAGGGCAGTTTGAATCGCCACGTCACGCACTCTCTCTGCCTGCAGTCGTTCAGCCTGCGTGAATGACAAAACTTACCGTGGCAGGAATTCCATGATCTCGTCGCCCTCGTAAGGGAGCTCGTCGGATGGTGGAATCAGAAGCATGATCGCGGAAACGACCTCTTCGTACTTTGCGATCATCTGGGGGAGGGTGGAATCGAGGTCTCCCAAGCTCCTCTCGTCTGCAGCGCGCTCTACGCTAGCAGCGATATCGGATAACGCCATCGCCCCAATCGTCTTTGAAGTGCTCTTTATGGAGTGAGCGAGTATCGAGAGGTTTTCCCAATCCCGGGTATCTCGGCATAGCCTCATCTCACGCGTCTTCTCTTCCGCGTTGCGCGCGAATTCCTCGAGCATCGAACGATACAGCTCGTCGTCCTGGCAATAACGCAGCCCTATTGCAGTATCGATCCCCGCTGCAATCAACGGAGCGTGCGCATCCGCCTCGTGCCCGGCTTCCAGCCGCTCACCGCCCAAGAGGGACTCCATGGGTTCCACGAAAGCCGGCAAAACCAAGTCTTCCGGAAGGTACTCCATCAGCATCTGTGTAAGAGTTTGGCCGTCGATGGGCTTCGTCAAGTAGTCCGTGAAGCCCTCGGCTATGTAGCGATCCCGCGCCCCGATGATTGCATCTGCCGTCAGGCAGATTATCGGCGTCTCCTTGTTCTTGCCGCCGTCTTGCAGTCGGATTTCATGCAGGACCGCGGTACCATCCATCACAGGCATTCGCTGATCGAGCAGGACCAGATCGTAGGCGTATATCCGAGTCAGCTCGAGGGCCTCAATGCCGCTTGTCGCCGTATCGATTTGCATCTCCGCGCCCTTCAGTAGGCCGACGGCTACCGTGATGTTCATCGGAGTGTCGTCCACGATAAGGATGTGCGCTTCCGGAGCGCGGAAGGCCACCCCATACTCTATCGATCCCTGCGTGTATTCGGCGAACCGCGCTTCGATGTTGCCAATGGGTTCAACGGCGACAACTACCTGCGGAAGCGTGATGACGAACGCGGACCCCTTACCATAAACGCTCTTGACATCGATGTCTCCGCCCATCATGTCGGTGAGGTTCTTCACGATGGCAAGTCCCAAACCCGTCCCCTCCACCGTGCTGTTTGTGCCAAGGTCTACGCGTTGGAACTTCGTGAACAGCTTCTTGACGTCCTCGGGCTTTATGCCGATTCCGGTATCTCGGACGGTTATGACCAGGTTGATTGTCTGGCCCTTCTCCAAGACATCACTGCCCGTGCGTCGGATGCTCATATTCACACTGCCTTGGTGGGTGTATTTCATGGCATTGCTCAAGATGTTGGTCATGATTTGGTGAATGCGCACCTCATCGCCGTACAAGGCATCGGGAATCGACTCATCGACGTCAAGCGAAAACTGCAAGCCCTTTTCCCTTGCCCTGAGCAAAGCCATATTGCTCAGATCGTTCACGACAGAGCTCAGCCGGTATCTCCCCTCGATTAACTCGGTCTGTCCCGATTCGATCTTGGAGAAGTCGAGGATGTCGTTGACGATTGCAAGCAGGTTTTTCCCCGCGCGATGGACGTTGCCGGCATACGATTCGATATTGTCGAGGGCCTCCCCGATTGCATTCGAATCATACTTTGCGGACTTCTTGGCCTTATGGCTTTCCCTCAGCACCATCTCGTTCATTCCCAGGACGGCGTTGATGGGCGTGCGGATTTCGTGCGACATTTCCGCCAGGAAGTCGCTCTTTGCCGCGTTGGCACGATCGGCCTCTTCCTTTGCCTCCAAGAGCTTTGCTGCGTCATCCATCTGACGCAAGGTGGTCAGGTGGTATTGCACCATGATGTACGTGGTCAGGATCACATCGGCGAGGTAGAGGATTGGAAAACGCTGAATCATGACGTCCGAATACTGGGGCGTGAACATGCTATGCAAAGGCGTGCAAAAGAGCACGCAATACAGCGCCAAGAAATACAGGGAGAGGAGGATGCCTGTCTTGACGTTGGCAAGGTAGCAAAACGCAAGCGGCAGTATCAGCGTCCAAAAGATTGGGAAGCCATGCGGGACCGTTATCGTCTCGTAGGTGAAGATAACGACGACCGTGGCAGCCGCTGCGGCTATCGCATACGTGCGGTTCGGCCTGATACGTGTGAAGAACAGTATCACCAGGCCCCCGATGACGAAGGCGAAGGAGGCCACGACGGCGCTATCGTAGCCATTCATCAGATTCAGGGCTCCTGTGATTACGTTTGCGACGGCGATGAGAATCGCGCCGTACGTGATGCCGCGCATGTTCCTCTCGTAGTGTTCGCCGACGTAGATATCCCTGTCGAGTTCGTGGTAGATCTCCTTCAGCGTCTTACGACTCATTTCGCAGATCACCACCTGTGTCTGGCATGAATTCGAAGATGACATCGTCGTCTTCGGGAAGGAATTCGATTACGTCGTCGTCGCTCTCTGTGCTTGACTCGCTCGTACTTGGCTTGCCCGTCGAAGGGCCACTGGCCCCCCGCACGGTCACGACGGCTGACGCCACAGAAGCATAGCGTTCCATCATCGCCCCATGTCCAGCGATGAGATCGCGCTCTCGACCCTCGTCGGCAGCCGCCTCTAACGCCGCCGCGGCCTCTGACAAAGCCGTTGCGCCAATCATCTTTGATAGGCTCTTGAGCGCATGAACCTGGATCGAGTAGTTTTTCCAGTCACGCGAGCCGAAATACCGCACGATCGTCCATGCCTTCTCGTCTGCCCCTCGCGCGAAGTCGTCCAGAAGCTTCTCGTACAGTGACTCATCTCCCTGACAGTATTGGAGACCAATTTCCGGGAGAATCCCGGCCTTGTACAGCGGGGCATACCCGTCATGCTCGTAAGCCGCCGAACCAGGTCGCGATCCATCCTGCATGTCTTCGCTAACGATGGTCACCTTCTCTTCGGGCAGATGCGCTAGGAGCATCCGCTCGAGAGACTGTCCGTCGACGGGCTTCGTCAGGTAGTCCGTAAAGCCCTCCGACAAATAGCGTTCCCGTGCCCCGATGACAGCGTCGGCCGTCAGGCATACGATGGGCGTTTTGCTATTGTTGCCACCCTCTTGCGTGCGAATCAGATTGAGCGTTTCGATGCCGTCCATGTTCGGCATCCGCTGGTCGAGCAGAATCAAATCGTAAGACTTTTCTCGTGTGAGTGCGAGGGCGTCCTCTCCACTCGTGGCCGTATCGATGCTTACCTTTGTGTCCCTGAGCAGCGCGACCGCCACGGTGATGTTCATCGGCGTGTCATCGACTATGAGTATCTGGGCATCAGGCGCGCAGAACGATTCCCGGTAACTCTTTGCAGCCTGCACGTATTCCGCAAACCTCGCCTTGATGTTTCCTATGGGCTCGTCCGAAACGATTCGCTGCGGCAACCTGATCGTGAACGTGGAGCCTACACCGTATTCGCTTTCTGCGTCGATGCTGCCTCCCATCATGGCGAGCAGGTTTTGCGTGATTGCAAGCCCGAGGCCTGTTCCCTCCACCGTGCTGTTGGTCTTCAGGTCCACACGTTGGAATTTGTCAAACACTTTCTCGATATCGTCCGATTTGATGCCAATGCCGGTGTCCTTGACCTCTATGGCGAGCGTGATGACTTGCCCGACTTCCCAGGCGTCGTCATCGTCGCAGCCGACGCTCAGGCCAATCGTCCCCCGCTGGGTGTACTTCACGGCATTGTTCAGGATGTTCGTGATTATTTGGCCGATGCGGCCCTCGTCTCCAAACAACCGGTCCGGTATCGTCTCGTCCACGTCGATTGAGTAATCGAGCCCTTTATCCCGCGCCTTAAGAGAAATCATGCCGCTCACGTCGTTCAGCAATGAGCTCAGCCGGTATTCCCTCTCCTCGATATTGATTTTCCTCGCTTCGATCTTTGAGAAGTCGAGGATGTCGTTGATGATCGAGAGCAGGTTCTTGCCGGCCCGTTCCACGTTTCCGGCGTATCCGATGATGTTGCCGAAGGCGTCTTTCAGCGCCTTATCGTCGGGTCTGACCAAATCCTGAGCCGAACTGCTCTCCCGCAAAACCATCTCGTTCATGCCCAATACCGCGTTGATTGGAGTGCGGATCTCATGGGACATATCGGCTAGGAAATCGCTTTTCGCTTGGTTTGCCTGATCGGCGGCCTCCTTCTCGAGCTTGAGAGCCCTCGCCTCGTAAGCCTGTCTCTGCTCCTCTGCACGCATTTCCTCGATGCGACGGGAATAGTTGCGCTCGTTTCTCTGTCCCACCAGGTAGATTGAGGCTATGAGTGCGGAGATGCTGAGGCAGATCATGATGTTCACGATCAACTGCTGCCAGACTTCTGCGAATAGCTCGTTGTTGCTGACGACGATGACGGCATACCACTGGCCCATCACCCGATGGACGAAGACCGTGCTTTTGGAATCACCCTCGTCCATCTCGAAACTGCCCTTCCCGATTGCCGTGATTTGGCGAAGAAGTGCCTGGCCATCTTCGGTCTCTCCGAGGATTCGTCCCTTCTGCCCCTCATCCTGGTGCGCGACGATCATGCCGTCTTCGTCGACGATAAAGCCGTAGCCCTTTCCCTTGATTTGCAGTTCGCCGACCATGTCTTGGATATGGTTCATCATCACATCGAGCGAGAGCACGTCGGTGCCATTGGAGAGCATCCGGCTGATAGAGATGATGACCGCTCCCGTCTGCGCGTCAACATAGGGGGGCACGATCGCCGAGTCGCCGTTCTCCGCTATCGCAGCCACGTACCAGTCGCGGTTTGTCGGGTTGAAGCCTGCGGGCGGCTCCCAGCCCACTCCATCTAGGTATTCCCCCATAACATATCCGTAGATGCCCGTGAAGTTCTCATCGAAATGCTGCTCTTGGTTGCTGCTTTCCTCGGTGATGTATCGCAGCACGTCATCTGTGGAGGCACCGGTACGAGACATGTGGTCGACGGTGTCTGCTGTGACCCACAGCACGCTCTTGGTCATTTCCAAGTAGTTCTCGAGCTGAGCTGCAACCCCTGCGATTCTGTCCTCGCCCACTTCGTGGACATTTGCCACCGTTACCGCATAGATTACATGCGACGAATACGCGACCATGCAGACCATCAGGCAGAAAATGACGCCAAGCGGTACGAGTTGGCGCTTTCTGCGGCCTTCTATTCCTTTTCTGTCAGTCATTTGCGTCTTCCCGCATCGTGAATCCCTTGTCGTCGGAAATCATCTGTAGCATGATGTCGGCGAATATGGGGTCGAACTGCGTGCCCTTTCCCTTTTCGATCTCGTCGCGAACATGCTCCTGCGACAAGA
This sequence comes from uncultured Coriobacteriaceae bacterium, assembly GCA_902766445.1. Taxonomy (GTDB): domain Bacteria; phylum Actinomycetota; class Coriobacteriia; order Coriobacteriales; family Atopobiaceae; genus RUG440. The sequence goes on along the minus strand of CACXDP010000250.1, from coordinate 1,307 downwards.
TACCGCGGTAACTGCGGTTGCTGGTCATGGCGTCGTAGGCATCGGCCACGGCGATGATTCTGGCTTCCTCGAGGATGTCCGTCCCGGATAGCCCGTCCGGGTAGCCTTTGCCGTCATATCGTTCGTGATGCCAGCGCGCTCCGATGGAAAGCTTGGGCATTTCCTTAATCTTTTTGAGGATGCGCTCTCCCTGCACGGGGTGCTGTTTGATAAGGTCGAATTCCTCGTCGGTCAGCCGGCCGGGCTTGTTGATGACGGCATCTGGAACGCCGATCTTGCCGACGTCATGCAGTATGCCCATCATGTATATCTCGTCTTGCTGTTCTTCCGTGTAGCCGTATCGTCTGGCGATTTCTGTGGAGTACCTCGCCACGCGCCCGGAATGACCGTTTGTGTATGCGTCTTTGGCATCGATTGCCTGGGCTAGGGCTTTGACGATGTGGAGCGAGAGGCTCTCGTTTTCCCGCGTCTTGTGGTCGACTTCAGCCGCCAAGTTGCGCTGCAGCCGTACGAGCTCGATGGTGTGCCGAACCCGCAATACGAGTACGTCGGGCACGAAAGGCTTCTTGATAAAGTCCATTGCCCCGAGCCGAAGGCCCCGCGTCTCGGATGCTTCGTTATCGTCCGCCGTAAGAAAGATCACCGGGATATCTACCGTATCGTCGGACTCCTTTAGGCGTTCGAGCGTCGCAAATCCGTCGAGCCCGGGCATTTTGATATCCAGCAGAATCAAATCCGGGTGATTGTCGCGCAGGTAATTCAGCAGCACGGTTCCGGACTTCAGGGCCGTCACGCGCATGCCGTGCTTGCTCAAAATGGTACCGGCCATTTTCAGGTTTGTCACGTCGTCGTCAACAACAACTACCCAGTCAGCCATTGCACACCTCTTCCTAGCGGCTGGGACCCGAGTCTCGCCGTGCAACACTGGCAAACCCATGAGGCGCGGTTCCCGGAATTTTGCGATTTCAATTATACGTTCCAGGACAGGGTGCCGCCCCTTCAAGTCGGTGTGAGAGAGTAATCCGATTCAAGGAGACGGAATACGGGTTGGTACGGCAGTGACCATCCTGCTGTCAGTGTCAATCCACCAGCTCGTACTAATACGCGGTGGTACTATGATGGTGCAGAACGAAGGTTGGGAGCATGACATGGCACGTACCATAAGCAGAGGGGCGCAGGGGTTCGAGGACATCCGCGCGAACGGGTACTTCTACGTGGATAAGACCGGCTTCGTGAGGGACTGGTGGCGGGCGGGCGACTCCGTCACGCTCGTCTGCCGGCCCCGCCGCTTCGGCAAGACGCTCAAC
>CACXDP010000249.1 GCA_902766445.1 uncultured Coriobacteriaceae bacterium | reverse complement strand
GGCCATGCGCGGGCAATGCAGTCCTTCAGGCACTCGGTGTAGGGGAGCTGGTCCTTCATCGCGACATAGCGATACTCTTCGGCGATCTGTGCGCAGCGCTCGTCACCGGGCTCAAGGGGCTTCGCGGGGATGTCGAAGGAACGACGCCAAATCTTGACCTGCTCGTCACCGTACTTGGCGGCGGTCTCGGCCTTGTTCATGCCCTGGAGAGCACCATAGTGACGCTCGTTGAGCTTCCAGCTCTTGATGACGGGCAGCCACTCGCGATCCATCGCGAAGAGGACGTTGTTCAGCGTGTGGATGGCGCGCTTGAGGTAGGAGGTGTAGCAGATGTCGAAGTCGTAGCCCGCGTCCTTGAGGGCCTTGCCGCCGTCGAGGGCTTCCTGGACGCCCGCCTCGGAGAGGTCAACGTCGGTCCAACCGGTGAAGAGGTTGGCCTTGTTCCACTCAGACTCGCCGTGGCGAATAAGAACGAGATGCATCAGGTTGTCGGCCATAGGATAGATCCTTTCTCTCAACGTCGGCAGTAATCTGCCCGAATGCCCTAAGTATGCAACAACTGCAAGTCATATGGCGCGTCTTTTCCGCGAACGTATGATGTGCCGTGGAAGCGTGTGCATCCGCCTGCCTCCGCTTGCAAAAGCGGTAACGGGGCCGAAACAACAATGTGGCATGGTCTTGTACCGAAGAACAGACCGATCGCCATATGCTGGGAGGCAGTATGAGCAATGACCGCAACGTGGACTTCGTCCTGCGCACCATCGAAGGCCGCGACATCCGTTTTGTGCGCCTGTGGTTTACCGACGTGTTGGGAAACCTCAAGTCCTTCTCCATCTCGCCCGCTGAGCTCGAGGAGGCATTCGAGGAGGGCATCGGATTCGACGGTTCGTCTGTCTCTGGTTTCGTGCCGGCCGTCGAGTCGGACATGCTGGCTTTTCCTGAAGCAGATACCTTCCAGATCCTGCCGTGGCGGCCCAGCCAGAGTGGTGTGGCGCGCATCTTCTGCAACGTCTGCACTCCAAAGGGCGAGCCGTTTGAGGGCGATCCGCGTTCGTGCCTTAAGCGCATCTCCGAGAAAGCAGAGTCTCTGGGCTTCGTACCCAACGTAGGACCAAAGATCGAGTACTTCTACTTCGCTGACGAGAAGGAGCCGACGCCCGTGGACCATGCCGGCTACTTCGACCTCACGCCATACGACTCGGCGCGCGACATACGCCGCTTGACCACCCTTACGCTCGAGAAGATGTCCATTCCCGTTCAATACTCATATCACTCCTATGCGCCTTCCCAAAACGGTATTGATCTGCGCCACTGCGAGGCCGTGAACTGCGCGGACAGCATCATGACGGCGCGCTTGGTCATCAAGCAGGTGGCAAACGACCAGGGACTCTTTGCCTCTTTCATGCCGAAGCCACTCGCAGGTTGCTCGGGGTCGGGGATGTTCCTTTGTCAGTCGCTGTTTGGTCCGGATGGCGAGAACCTCTTCTGGGGGACCGAGGACTATCATCTCTCGGAGCTGGCGCATCACTACATCGCGGGCATCCTGCGCTATGCGCCAGAGTTCGCGCTCGTTACGAATCCCACGGTGAACTCCTACAAGCGCCTCGTTCCCAATGGCGAAGTTCCTATATATACCACTTGGGGCCGCAGGAACCGCTCGGCGCTTGTGCGCATTCCCGTCCACAAGCCGGGCAAGCATCAGAGTGCCCGCATCGAGCTAAGAAATCCCGATCCAACCGCCAATCCCTACCTCGCACTGGCGGCCACCATCGCGGCGGGTCTCAAGGGCGTCGAGGACGAGTTGCCGCTGCCCGTGGAGTACACCGGCAAGGACGTGACGGATGCACATATGGTGAGCATGGGTCGTACGCACCTGCCGCGCACGCTGGGGGAGGCCATCGAATCCTTCGAGCAGAGCGAACTCATGCGCGCCGCGCTTGGCGACCACATCTGCGACTTCCTGCTCTCCGAGAAGCGTCGAGAGTGGAACGACTACTGCACGAGCATCACCGACTGGGAGAAAGTTCACTACTACGCCGGATTCTAAATATCAAGCTTGTTAAATCGTCCGTGATGCGTTAAGGCGCGTTACGGACGTCGTTCATACTAGCTAGCGCGCAAAATGCAGGGAATATGTTTCCGCCATCCAAGGAGAAAGGAACATCTCAATGAAGAAGACAAACAGAGCTTGGCTTTTTGGTGCCTTCGCGTGTCTGTGCGCCTTAGCACTCGTGCTCGCGGGTTGCGGCTCCGCCTCCACTGACGAGGCTGCGACTGACGATGCTGCCACCACCACCACAGAGGATGCGACTACCACGACCACCGACAACACAACCACCGATGATTCAGCTGCAGACGCGACGACCGCCGATTACACTCTCGTCGAGGACGGCAAGATTATCAGCGTGTCCGATATGGAGTGCCCACCATTCAGCTCCTACAAAGACGGCACTTCCGAGCCCGAGGGCTTTGAGGTTGACCTCATGAAGGCCGTTGCGGAGAAGATGGGCCTCGAGTCCGAGTGGCTGCCAAAGATGGACTTTGACGCCATCATCCCCCTCATCAAGCAGGGTGGAAAGGCAGACGTGGGTGTCGCGAACTTCACGATTACCGACGAGCGCAAGCAGGAGATTGACTTCACCGACCCGTACTATGTCGCGAACATCGCCTTCGTGACGAAGGGCGACACTACCGCTACGTCTAGCGAGGACTTCAACAAGGAAGGCATGCGCATCGGCGTGCAGGCTGGTACCACCGGTGAGGCTTGGGCCAAGGAGAACCTGCCCAAGGCCACGCTTGTCTCCATGATTCCTGCCACCGCCATGCTCAGCGTACAGTCCGGTGGTGACGAGGGTTCTGAGGCTCTTGACGCCATGATTAGCGACCTGCCCGTGGCAAACAGCCTCATCGCCAAGTCGTATTCCGACCTCAAAGTGCTTGAGCAAATCGCTACTGGTGACGAATTCGGCATCGTGGTCTCCAAGGACAATCCACAGCTTACAGCCAAGCTCAATGAGGTTTTGGCGGAGCTTCAGGCCGACGGAACCATCGACGCGCTGATTGAGAAGTGGCTCTCCTAAGAGTTGTCGGTCTTGAGTCTCTTTTGAGGGATAGATTGGTAAATTGCCGGGACGATCGTCGTCCCGGCTTGTTGCAAAGAAAAAGGAGTGTTTCAGTATGAAGAAGAAGGTATCGTTTGCGGCACTGTTCGTATGTGTTCTCGCTGTCTGCGCGCTCGTCCTCGCCGGATGCGGCGGCTCCTCGAGCGACTCGACGGCTACCGATTCGGCATCTACCGATGCGACGGCTACCGACCAAGAGACCACGGCGGCCGCTACAGGCGACTACAAGCTGGTAGAAGACGGCAAGCTCACCTGCATCTCCAACCTGTACTTCCCGCCCTTCGAGTCCATGGATGACAAGAGCGGCGAGCCTGTCGGCTATGACATCGACATGTCCAAGGCGCTGGCTGAGCATATGGGTCTCGAGGTCAACTGGCTGCCCAGCCAGGCTTTCGATTCGCTGGTTCCCACCATCAAGACCGGTGGCACCGCTGACATCGCCATCGCCGGTATGACCATCACCGACGCGCGCCAGAAAGAGGTCGACATGTCCGATCCCTACATCGACTCCAACCAGTCGCTCGTCACGAAGGTCGGCTCGAAGGAGACCATGGAGTCGCTCGATGACGCCAGCAAGAAGGTCGCCGTTCAGGCTGGCACGACTGGTGAGGAATGGGTGCTCGAAAACTTGACCAACGCCACCGCCGTTCCGCTCGATGACATCATCTCTGCTATGACGGGCGTGCAGACAGGATCCTACGACGCCCTCGTTACCGACCTTCCCGTCGCGTCCTACCAGATTAAGAACTCCTTCGCCGACCTCCAGATCGTCGAGTCGATTCCCACGGGCGAGCAGTACGGTATCGCCATCTCGAAGGACAATCCTGCCCTCACCGCTGCCATCAACGAAGCTCTTGCCGAGATGAGGACGGATGGCACCATGGATGAGATCCAGGTCAAGTGGTTCGGATCCAAGCTCTAGTTCTACCTATACTACTGCGTCTGTACACGTTCTAAGGAGAGGGGCTATGACAGTATTTGGCATGCGGACAAAAGCATGTCTTGCGGCCGTAATAGGCACGCTTCTGCTTGCGGTTGCCTGTGCGTTGCCGCAGCCGGCACTTGCCCTCACTACCAGCAAAGC